>CAYPCK010000031.1:0-11160 GCA_964409185.1 uncultured Anaerolinea sp.
AACCCTCGACCTTCTCAATGCCATTGAGACGCGCTCCCAACTGCGCTATGGGCCCCATTTCTATTTACGATTGTGGATTTCCGATTTACGATTTGGATTGCGCTTTTCAATCGTCAATCCAAAATCGTTAATCGTAAATCTGTGGACCTGAGGGGATTCGAACCCCTGGCCTCATCAGTGCGATTGATGCGCGCTCCCAACTGCGCTACAGGCCCATGATTCTTTTTAGCCAATGGTCTTGGTGCTCCTAACGGAGTTTATCCTGCATGGCAGGACTATAGGTCCAAGTTTATGGCGTTCGGTATTCTACTGTACGGGTTGGGTGATGTCAAGCAAGGTAAAATAGGGTTTACCATCATCAAAGGGACATTGCCATGGCTGAGACCAACCCCAAACCCGTCTACCGCATCATGGATTTGCACGAGGCTGACCGCCCGCGGGAGAGATTATCCACGCTGGGACCACAAGCCCTCACCAACGCCGAGCTGCTTGCCATCCTCCTGCGCGTGGGCGTAAAGGGCGAGAACGCTGTCGCCGTTGGTCAACGCCTGCTCCACAAATTCGGCGGGCTGATTGGCTTGCACCGCGCGCCGTTTTCCGACCTCAAAAAGCAACACGGGCTCGGCGATGCCAAAGCCGCGCAAATCAAAGCCGCCATCGAGTTGGGAAGGAGGCTCACGCTGGAATCCCCCGATGAACGCCCCGCCATCAACTCCCCTGCCGATGCCGCCGCGCTGGTCTCGTATGAAATGTCCGCATTGGAGCAGGAGCACCTGCGTGTGATGTTGCTTGATCGAAGAAATCGCGTGCTCGAAACAGTTGAGATTTATAAAGGCTCGGTCAACTCATCGCAGGTAAGGGTGGGCGAACTCTTCAAAGAGGCGATCCGCAAGAACGCGTCATCCATCGTCGTCATCCACAACCACCCCAGCGGCGACCCCACCCCCAGCCCGGACGATGTCGCTGTGACGCGGGCGATTCTGCAAGCGGGGAAACTGCTCGATGTGGATGTGCTCGATCACATCGTGATCGGTCTGGGGAGGTGGGTATCGTTGAAGGAGCGCGGCTTGGGGTTTGTATAACGCGGAGGGTCAGCGACCCACCCCAAATGTCGGATGAGGCGGGTTTTCATCCAGTGATATGATTTTGTGAGAGTCGTCATCTGCAACATTGGAGCACATCATGGAATTCTTCTTCAAGAAAAACAAACACGAAACGCAAAAACAATCGGTCTTCTCGCTGGGACTGCCGAAGATGGATCAGGCGATGCCCGAATCGCTCAAGGCGCATTCGCGTTTCATCAAGCGGGTGAGTTGCTCGCAGTGCGGAGCGCCGAAGTCGCGACCTTCGACCACCGCGTATATTTACTGCGATTTCTGCGGCTCGCTCATGGACTACGACTTCCGCATGGCGAACGCCAACACGAATGCGGGCATCACCAACACGATCTATCATCGCATCATGCAGACGGTGCAGGTGTCGTTGAATCAAGCCAAAGCCAAAGGCGACCGCGATGCCGTGCGGCAAATTTATAAACAGGTGTTTACGATCTGGTTGCAGGAATGCCCGTACGCCGCATCGCCGCGCGCGATCAACGATATGGATTTTCGCAATCAATTGATTGATTATTTCGCCGAGTGCGCCGTGATCAAAGAATTGGACCCGAACCAGACCACGCTTCAAACCCAAATGGACGGGCTGGTCGCGCGCCTTCAGCGGATTCCGCAACCCGGCGGCGCGTGGCTGGCGGCGGGTCCGTTTTGGGAATACGCCGCGCTGTTCAAAAAACAAATGGAGGGGACGTACGCGCTCATCCGCCAGCAAGGGGCGCACAACCTCGACCCCGATCGTGCCTCCGAGACCGTCGCCCTGCGGATGGAATACACCACGTTCTGCCAGGCGTGGCTCCCGCACCTCTCCCCCGCCGACGGCGAAAAACTGTTGAAGTTTTACGGCTTGAACTCAGAATACGACGAGGTCAAACCGCACGAGAGCGAACAACGTCATTGCGGTCAGTGCGGCTCGGATATCGAAGTGTTGCCCGGCGCAAAGCAGGTAGTGTGCGACTCGTGCGGCTTCACCATTGACGTGCACGGACACGCCATCCCTTGCCAAAAATGCGGAGCGTTGCTCTCGTTCCCGGTCTCGGTGAACCATGTGGTGTGCCCGTATTGCAGTACGGATACGCGGCGGGTGTAGAGGAAAGTAATTGTTATCCCTCACCCGCTCCTCCTCACCCCAAACTCCTGAAACTCCCCTGTCGGATTCTCCCACTCCACCGTGGACTCGTCCACGCGCGACATGCTGGGACCTTGCTTCACTCTCTCGATGAAGCGCTCTACATTTGCGCGCTCGCCCTCGGCGACTGCCTCAACCGTGTCATAACCCACATTCCGTACCCAGCCGGTGATGCCGCCGACCTGCCGCGCGTGATATTCCACGTGGGCGCGGAAGCCCACGCCCTGCACGCGTCCCTTCACCCAGATGTGCGCGCGAACGAAGTCGGTCATGGAACTCCTGTGCGAAATCAAATCATCAAGGACCGCGGACGACGGACGGCGGACCAGTGACAATCATTTTGCAGTCAATCATGGTCAATCGTCAATGGTCGATTCGCCCTTACTATTTTCTCTTCTTCCTCATCGTCGTCAACCCGATCGCCAGCGGGACGGCCAGCATGACGCACAACAACACCAGATACGGCAGAGTATTCTGCAACGCGGCGCTGGCTGCGTTTTGCCCCAGCGCGGACTGCCGCCAGTTTAATTCAAGTTGCATCAATGTCAAGCCGTACACCACCTCGACGCCGGCTTCGCACGTCGCGCCGCCCGCGTAGGCGCGGCTCAGGTCGAGGAGGGTGGGAATGCCGAACGTGTCGCGCAGAAAGAGGGTAAACGACCGGGCTTGAGCATAAGCCAAAAATGCCGCATCAGGTTGGGATGGGAACGAAGCGCACAAATCCGCCAGCGGGATCAATGCCTCGCGCGCGGCGGCATCCGTCACAGCGCGATCATACTCGGGGGTCGGGTCGATCTCCACCAGAGTTGCCATCCCCTCGCGCAACCAGGCAGGGACGTTGTCGTATCCCGCGCCGAGATGCCGATACATCATCACGTGCATCAGTTCGTGCGGGATGCGCCACCCGAGGGCGGTCTCGGTATCGAACGCCACCAAGGCAACCCCGCTCGACGGTTCGGCAAGCCCCACCACCCACGATTCATGCCCATGAATTTGCAGGTCGCTTTGCGACGGATAAATAAAAACTTCGACGGGCTGTGAAAGGTCCGCTGGAAAATAGGCGTTGATCGCATCCAATCCATCCAGCGCGGCGGTCAACGCCCGTTGCGCAAAGGTCGCGTCACCCTGCGCCCAGCGCACGCGCAACGCTCCCGAGTCGAGCGCCTGCCAATCGAAACGGTTATCGTCATAGCGGAACGAATACGCCTCGCTTTGAAACAACGCGCCATCGGCAAGCGACAGGTCGTATCGCCAATACACCACGGTGAACGGGCGCAGGGCGAAACCACGCGCATCCAAAATGAACTGCGTCGTCCCATCGAGGTTGATGACGAGCGGGCCGGATTGAACAAGGTTTTGCTTATGGTCGAGTACCGTGATCGAACCGCTTTGCACCGGGATAGAGGAACGAATGGTCGCGCGGAAGACAACCTGCTCCCCGAAGCGATAGAGCGCCTCGACATTTTCCAGCGCGACGCCTCCCTGCATCGTCAGCGCGCTTCGCCCCGCCGAGTGGACCTGCCCCGCCATCCCCAGCATGGACGCGCCCGCTGCAACAAAAAACAGAATGCGCGCAAGTGTCACGGTCATCTCCCCAGAAAAACGATCAGCGGCGTCAGCGTGATAGGACTCAGAATTGTGCCGATGTAGACGATGGCAGTCACCAGCGACGAATCCAGTTTGTATTCGGCGGCGAGGATGGTCGTGTTGACCGCGGACGGCATCGAGGCTTGAATCACCGCCGCCTGTCCAGCCGCGCCGCTCAACCCAAACGCGATGCTGAGCAAAAATCCCACCACGGGTCCCGCGAGCAAACGCAATGATACGCTCATCCCCACCCCGCGCAGGTGATCCGTCCATGTGATGCGCGAAAGTTCGATGCCAAGGAGGACGATCATCATCGGGATGCTCCCGCCCGCGGCAAGTTCGATCGTCCGCGCGAGGGCTACGGGCATCTGGAAATGAGTCGCTTGCGCCAGCACCGCCAGCGCGAGGCTGTACACCACCGGCACTTTGAACATGCCCAAAAAGGCATCCTTGAAATTCATATGCCCGAGCGAGGCGATCAACACCCCGCCCGTGTTGTGCAAGACCGCCGTGGTAACGAAGAACAAGCCCGCATACTTCAGGGCTTCTTCGCCGAATGCAAAAGCTACCAGCGGCAAGCCATAATTCCCGGTGTTGCCGAACACGGTGGCGATCAACACCGCCGCCAGGACGGAACGCTCGAGTTTCAGCGCAACACCGACGCACAAGGTGAGCGCCAGCATGACAATGACATTTGTTACGGTAAACAAGATCACGGTGGCGGCTTCGGCAAACTGGATATTGTTACGCGCCAACAGGTCGAAGACCAGCATTGGGGCAAAAATATAAAAGATGACCCGCCCCAGCGAACGCGAATCGATCGGGAAGAGTTTTCCCAGCGTGAACCCCGCGCCGCTCAGGAGCAGGATCGGGGGCAGGTTATTGCTGAAAGTGGAGGCGAGCAGGGCGAGAGGCATGGTTGGCTTGAAGGATTCACCCTCACCCTAACCCTCTCCCTCAGGGAGAGGGGACATGAGGAAATAAAAGTCACGGAGATTATAACGTCTCCGTGACCTGTGTACTCAACCGCCAAAGTATTCTCTTTACTATTTCTCTTCGTCGTCTTCGGCTTCATCACCCACATCGAGATCAGATTCGATATTGAAGAGATCGAATTTTTCGAGGTCGTCGGTAAAGGCAAGGTTTTCGAGAGCCTCTTCGAGGAATTCGACCTGCTCCTCGTCCTCTTCATCGGTCTGGTCGAGCAGGTTTTCGATGAACGTGCGCGCGTCCTCGCCGCCAATCTGCGAAAGCGACCAGATGGCTGCGCTGGTCACATCGTCGTCTTCCTCCTCTTCAACCAGTTTCAACAGGAGGGAAGTCGCTTCTTTAATGCTCAATTGCCCCGCCGCTTCCACGGCGGCTTCGCGCACATTGCGGTTGACGTTGGTGAGAGAGGCAAGCACATCCTCATCCCAACGGTTGTCGGCGGAGCGCCCCATGGCGAACAGAGCCGAGGTCTGCCAGGCGGGGTCTTCCTTTTTGAACGAGGATTCGATCAGGGTGACAACTTCGGGGCGGGAGGAATAACCCAGCGCTTCGAGCGCGCGCCGGCGCACGCGGGCATCGTCGGTCCCGGTCGCGGCGGCGAGCAATTCATCTTCCGCCTGTGTTTTCAAGGCTTCGGGAATTTCCTCGAGTTCGCCGAGATCGACGAAGATGCGGAGGTTGGTCGCGGCTTCGGCGCGGGTCTGCGCGTCGGCATCCGTTTTGAGCAGGTCGATGTACACGGGCAGGAGTTTGAGATCGTCCGATTCGCGCAGGAGGCGCAAGGCGCGCCCGCGTACAATGGAATCCGAGTCGCGGAGGATGGACCGGGCGAACTCGTCGAATGAAACGAGGGTGTCGTCCTCCGCCAGGGTTTCGAGGCTTTCGAGCACGGTCAACTTGCGTTTGAGGCTGACGTCTGCCCACACGTTTTTAAGCGCGTTGAGTTGGGGTTCGTCCATATCCGAAAATTGTTGCAGGAAATTTTTCGGGAGGTCTTTGGTCTCGTCAAGCAGGGGTTGAAAGGGGTTGGCGCTCATAGGCTATGGCACAACAACATTGATCGGGTTGACGAAGTCCATGACGTTGACATAGAGCATGAACAACAGGAGGACGGTCATGCCGAGACCGTGGACGAGGTTCTCCACGTTGGCGGGGACGCGACGGCGGAAGATCAACTCCGGCAGGAGGAAGACGATGCGCCCGCCGTCCAGCGCGGGGAACGGGAACAGGTTGAAGATGCCAAGGCTGATCGAAAGCCCGGCAATCAATTCGAGCGTGCGCACTGGCTGGTCGGCGGGGTTCGTCGTCGAAGGCGCGCTAGCGTTCGATGTGGCTTCCACATCGTGGCTCACCGTCTGCCCGATGATGTCGTAGATGCCTTTCAACCCGACTACGCGGCTTTCCTCGGGGGAGAGCGAGCCGCGGATCATTTGCGCCGGAAGCGAGATCAGGTTGCGGATGCTGAAGTAGGTGTATTGCGCGCCGAGGCTGAGCGTCTGGATGGGAGAATCCGTTCGCGCGAAGGGCACACCCAGCCCCACGCCGATCATGACGCGTTGTTCCGCTTCGTTGAAGGCGGGTATCGCGACCAGTTCGAGTTCCTGTCCGCCCCGATCGAGGAGGAAGGTCACGGGCTGATCCTCGCCCGCATCCACGATCACGCGCAGGTCGTCGTAACTGCCGATGGGTTGTCCGTTAGCGCTGATGAAAATATCGCCAGCCTCGAACCCCGCGGATTGCGCCGGGCTCCCCTCCATCACGGAAGACACAAGCACGCGCGAGGTATCAGGAACGCCGACGCGATAGAAGATAAAACTGTAGATGAGGAAGGCGGCAAGCAGATTCATCAACGGACCGGCAACGAGGACCGCAAACCGCCTCCACGGAGTTGCCGCCGCCAACCCGCCCTGGATGGTTGGATCGTTCTCCCCTTTGGGCCTGACGAAGCCTCCGAGCGGCAGCCAATTCAACGTGAAGCGCGTGCCCTTCCACGTGAACAGGGTGATCGCGCCCGGCGTGGGCAAGCCGAGACCAAATTCCTCCACTTCGATGTCGCACCAGCGCGCGACGATGTAATGACCAAACTCATGGATGATGACCATGCCGCCAAAGGCAAGGATGAAAACGAGCGGGGTGAGAATTGATTCGTTCATGGGTATTCCTTGGTGCGGGGATTATATCGCCAATTGACAGGACGACCTGAATGCCCGGAAAGTTTCTAATCCTTTTCATATGTCTGCGGTAGAATTTGCATATCAATAACAAAGGGGCGGACACGCAGGTCTGCCCCTACAGACACACGAGGTACATTTCCATGCCCGACAACTGCATTTTTTGCAAGATCATTTCGGGGGATATTCCCGGCGCTATCGTCCACCGCGACGAATTGTCCACCGCCTTCCGCGATATCAACCCGGTCGCGCCGACGCACATCCTGATCGTGCCAAACCGGCACATCGAATCGGTGAACACTCTCGAAAAAGACGATGAGCCGTTGATGGGACATCTCTTCACCGTGGCGCGCGCCCTCGCGGAAAAAGAGGGGATCGATAAATCGGGGTATCGCCTGATCTCGAACCACGGCGACGATGGCGGGCAGTCGGTGTATCACCTGCACGTGCATTTGATCGGCGGGCAGAGGATGAAACACCCGATGGGGTGATGAAAAGAATGAATTAGGAAGGATGAAGGATGAAAAAACCGCCGTTTATCTCGGCGGTTTGATTTTTATCTCCGATCCAACGGACTGCCTTTCAATTTGCTCTTTGGCAGGCTTGCGCGCCATGAGTAATATCCCAGCCCCGCGCCGGCGAGCAATAGCAAGAAGCCGAAGATTCCCAGAATTGGCGACCTGCCGCCGGCTTCCGTCTCGGTCGGTTCGCTGACCGTCACCGTTTTGGATTGCGCGCCGAAGTCAATGGACGCCTGGTCGCCGGCTTTCACGGCGAGGCGATAACTCAACACCATGGTTGGGTTGAAATTGTCAGGCACCGCCATCGAGACGTTGTACTCGCCCTGCGGAACATCCTCGAAACAGGCGCGGTCCGGTTCAAGCGTATCGGGGTCGAAGGTCGAGACCGTGTTTTTTGTTTCCGCGTACGAGCCGTTGATGTTGGTGAGGCTGACCGCGCCGCCGTCAATGCCAAATTCGGTTTCCTGCCGAAGCGCGTCGCCGTTCACGTCATCGAACAACAACACGCAGACAATTGTCGTGCCGTCTATCGGCGTGGACGTGGGAGTGGGCGGCGGGAGCGTGGGCGCGGGACCCGCTGTCGGCGCCGTTGAAACCAACCCCACCACAAGTTGCTGGCCGATGGTCAGATTGCAATCCTGGTCGAGCCGTGTGTTGAGTTGTCGAAGTTGAGGGACGGTGATGCCGTGCAGGAGCGCGACCTGCAGGCAGGAATCCCCTTCCACCACGATGTACAGGATGCGGCCGTCCGGCCCTGGCGTGGCGGTGACGAATCCCTGCGCGCGCGGCGCGGCGGAGGCGCCGTACAGCGGGAGGAGAATTCCCAAAAATAAATTGACGAGAAATATAAAAAAAACAATAGCAACAAATCGGTTTTTCATCGGCGGGATTATATCGCATTGCAAGGGGCGGGTCTAAGACCCGCCCCTACACACCGTACCTCTTCTTGATCTCCGGCAAAAAATAATCGTCGAAGAAACGATCCGCATCATATTGCGGTTGCCAGCCCCATTCGGCGCGCGCGAGCGAATCGTCCACATCTTCGGGCCACGAGTCGACGATGCCCTGCCGGCGCGGGTTCGGCGCAAAGGTGATGTCGGCGCCCGGGAACGCTTTCAAGGCGCGGTCACGGAATTCCCCGGCGGTGAGCGCAAACGCCGCGATGTTATAAACCTGATGATTCAATTTTGATCGCGGCGCGTCCATCAACATCAACAACGAGCGGATCGCATCCGGCATCGCCATGAACGAAATCTTTGTATCCTCGCGCACGAAGCACGCGTAGGGTTTTCCCTGCGCGGCGGCGTGCAGCATTTCCGGTCCGTAGTCGCTCGTGCCGCCGCTGGGCAACGTAAAGGCGGAGATCAAGCCGGGGAACCGAATCGAGCGAAAGTCCAGAAAATGAGGCGGGGCTTCATCCAGATGTTTTTGCCCAAAATATTTGCTGTAATAGATGCCGAGTTTTTCACAATACAGTTTGTTGCATCCGTACATCGTGTGCGGATTGTTGTGCTCCTCCTCTTTCACGCGCCCAGCCAATCTTTTTGCATCCAAACTTTCCATGCCATACGCCGCGATCGAACTCGGGAATAAAAACTTCACCGACTTGTGATATTTCTCCGAACGATACGCGGCGAGCATGAGCAATTGCATCGCGCCTTCCACGTTGATGCGATGCGCCTCTTCGCTCGCCACTTCGGCTTTCGATGACAGCGACGCGGCGAGATGGAAGATCACATCAAAATTGTAATCGTAAAATGTTTTGATCTTATAGACCAGGTCGCCCTGCACATGTTCCGCCGAATTTTTTTTGATGCTGTCGGGCAACGCGGTCAAATCCGAGGTAACGATTCGATATCCGCCTTTCTGTGCCAACCCTTGAACCAACGCCTGACCAATCTCTCCGCACGCGCCCGTGACCAGCACCGTTGTTTCGGTCATAGAGTCTCCTGATGGTACGATGTGCCGCTTTTAGCGGTAGAATTTATTTCATCAATATTTTACTTGAATTGTCATCATGCGATACTCACTTTTGCTCGTGCTCCTGACAGGGATTCTGGCGACCTCCTGCGCTTCGCCGGTGGACATCCCCACCTCGACTCCTCCGCCATCGGATACCCCGCCTCCGACCGCGAGTGTGGTCTGGTTCCCACCCTCGGCGACACCGACCCCGCCGACGATCGCCACCGCGACATCCACGCCGGAAATGAAACCCGGTATTGGCGCGTTGATCCTCAGCGACGATTTCTCCGACTTCGCATCCTGGGATACCGCCGTCTCCGACCAGGGCAGCGCCGCCATCAGCCGCAATCGGTTGACCATCGTCGTGCAACCGGGGATCTACCTCGCCAGCATGAAGCATGACCTCGCCGTGGGTAACTTCTACGCCGAGATCACCGCGCGGACGAGCCTGTGCCGCGGCGAAGACAACTACGGACTCATCGTGCGCGCGGCGGGGAATTCATTCTATCGTTTTGCCCTTGCCTGCAACGGGTCGGTCTTCGTCGAGCGAATCAAAACAGGGACGCGCATCACCCTCTTCGAGCCGGTCGCCAGCGGAGACGCTCCGCTCGGCGCGCCGGGCGAGGCGCGCATCGGCATTTGGGCGGTCAACGCTGAGATGCGCATCTTCCTCAACGGCCGTTTCCAATTCAGCATCGTGGATAAAAGTTTCCCCAACGGCGGCTTCGGCGTGTACGCGCGTTCGACGGGCGATACGCCGGTCACGGTTACGTTTTCGGATTTAAAAGTGTATGATGTGGGGTATGTGTTCCCGACAAGGACGCCTTCGCCATAGCCGTGTCACCCTGAGGGAGCGATCGTTGCGACCGAAGGGTCTCGCTCGTTGGGCTGGAGATGCTTCGCTCCGCTCGGCAGGACACCACTCTCATGAAAAACAAACTCAACAACCTCACCAATAAGGAATGGTTGAAGTTCCAGAAATCGTGGTTCATCCACAACCCGCCCCCGCGCAAGAAGGGAGCGTTGGTGCATCCCGCCAAATACCCGGAGACGATGGCGCAGGAGTTCATCGAGTTCTTCACCAAAGAAGGCGAGACCGTGCTCGACCGCATGGCAGGCACCGGCTCGACCCTCGTCGCGGCGTTACGCGCGGGAAGAAATAGCTACGGCATCGAGTTGAATCCCAAATACGCAAGAATCGCGGCGAAGATTATCGAGGAGGAAAGGCAAACTCTGGGTGAGAAGGTCGAAGGTCTAACGTCGAAGGTCGTCAATGGCGATGCGGCTCAAATTACTAATTACCAATTACCAACCATTGACTACGTTTTGACGTCACCTCCCTATTGGGATATGCTCCGGGCGCGGGGCGCCGAAACCCAAAAGAAGCGCCGCGCTGATGCCGAGTTGGATGTCCACTATTCGGATGACCCGAACGACTTGGGCAACGTGGAGGACTACGAAGCCTTTCTCGAAAAGTTGGTTGATGTTTATAAACGACTGAAGTCGTTACTGCGCGAGAAGGCGTATCTCACCATCATCGTCAAGAATGTGAAAAAGGGCGGGAAGATCTATCCGCTGGCGTGGGATTTGGGCCGCGAACTTGGGAAGGTATATACGTTGAAGGATGAAAAGATCTGGGTTCAGGATAATCAACGCCTCTCACCGTTCGGGCTTGGGTCGGCCTGGGTGAG
>CAYPCK010000032.1:0-11059 GCA_964409185.1 uncultured Anaerolinea sp.
AATGGGTCGAGGAACAACGCCAAACCGCGGTCGTAGTCGCGCAGTAGTTCAATTTATGGAGCAATTTAATGAGTGATGATTTTAATTTCGATGGCAATCAATCGAGTTCGCGCGGCTGGGGCGGGCGCCTCGAAGTGTGGGACATTCTCTCGATCTTGATGTTGACTGCGACTGTTTGCCTCGTTGTTTACTTCGGCTTTATTTTCATCAACCCAAACTCGGAGTTGAACTTCCTGCCGCCCGGCGGGTTGGGACCCAAGACTGCCACTCCCACGGTGACCCCGCTTCAATTGGAAGCGACTTGGACTGCCAGCCCAACCATCGCGTTGACCCCCAGCGATACGCCTCGCCCGACCTTTACGCCGTTTTCCACGAACACGCCGTTCTCGCTCATTCCGCCCACACGCACGCCCAAGCCTCCCACGCCGACCCGCACACCCAAGGCTCCCTTCGGCGCGACAACCCAACAGGTGGAAAGCACCGTAGTGCATCCTGAATTTTCATGCAATTGGGCGGGCATCGGCGGGACGGTGGTGGATACGAACAATAGCCACATCGTCGGTCAGGTGATCGTTTTGCGCGGCACTCTCGATGGCAAGACCATCGACCAGCAAACGGTCAGCGGCATCAACAAGGAATACGGTCCATCCGGGTTTGAGTTTGTGCTGGGAAACGCTCCGCTTGCATCGACCA
This sequence comes from uncultured Anaerolinea sp., assembly GCA_964409185.1. Lineage (GTDB taxonomy): Bacteria > Chloroflexota > Anaerolineae > Anaerolineales > Villigracilaceae > Defluviilinea. The sequence goes on from CAYPCK010000032.1 coordinate 694, forward strand.
CGTTATACGTCCAGTTGGTTGACCTAAACGGGTTGCCGCTCTCCGATAAAATTTCCGTACCCACGTCCGCCGATTGCACAAAGAACCTTGTGCTGGTGCGGTTCAAGAAGAATAATTAGCGAAAAAAACAGGAGACCGATCGGTCTCCTGTTTTGATTTAAACTGCCACATTCCAATGTTCGTATTTGGTGAGTTTTCCGCGGACAACATCTTCGTACAACGCGCGGAGTTGCGTGGCGACGGGACCCATCACGCCTCTTCCCACGGGACGGTGGTCCACCTTCGTGATCCCGGTCACGCCTGCGGCAGTGCCGGAGAAGAACATTTCCTCGGCGATGTACACTTCCGTCCGGTCGATGGGGCGTTCAACAACATCAATGCCCAATTCGCGTCGCGCCAACTCGATGACTGTCTTGCGCGTGATGCCTTCGAGAATGTTGTCGGTCACGGGCGGCGTGACTAAAACACCGTCTCGCACCATAAAAATATTCATCGCCGAACCTTCCGAGACGTGCCCGTTCTGGTCGAGCACCAGCGCCTCATCGAAACCCGATTGCACCGCGTCCGATTTGATGAGCGAGGAGTTGACATACGCGCCCGCCACTTTCGCCCGCGCAGGGATGACGTTGTCGTCCACTCTTCGCCAGGAGGAAAACGTCACATGCGCGTCGGTATCGTTCTTTACGTACTTTTCGTATGCCATGACGAAAATACTGAACTCGTCCTTGATGTCGTGCAGTCGCACGCCGATGCCGAGGTCGGCTTTGTAGAAGGTTGGGCGAAAATAGATGTCTTGTTTCCAGTTGTCGGTGCGGAGCAGGTCGAGCGTGACCTGAATCAAACTCTCCTCGTCGTAACTGGATTTCATGGACATCATGCGCGCCGAATGCAACAACCGGCGATAATGGTCGTAGGGACGAAAAACGAAGAGACGCTGCTTCTCTTCGTTCCAATAGGCTCTCATGCCCCCGAACACCGAGGTGCCATACAAAAAAGCGTGTGATGCTATGCTGACTTTTGCGTCCTCCAACGGGACGATCTTTCCCTCAAAAAACGCATGCTTCGAGAGATCCATCAAGCGCCTCCAAATATTTTTGGGATTGGGACCAACTCTTACGTTCAAATTATACCTGAGGAGTCCAGGTTGCCTGATGGAGTTCTGCTTCCAATTCCGCAAGCCGCACAATTTGCCTGACAACGCATCGAATTCAAATACTTGACGCCTCGCTGAAAAGGGGTAAAATCTAATTCGATGATTATCAAATTAGATTGAAAATGAAAATAAACCCCCAGCCTGACCTATTGGATTTTGTCAAAGCCATGGCATCCGCCGAGCGGTTGCGCGTGATCGGCGCGCTGGCGCGCGGACGGGCGACGCAAGCCGAGATCGCCGAACAGTTGCACATCCCGGTGCGCGATGTGTTCAATCATTTGGCATTCCTCGCGCAGGTAGGTGTTGTCACCGAACGCGAGGGTGTGTATGACCTCGATGAAAAAGCCATCGAGTCTCTGGCGCGCGGTCAGTTCGAGGGCAAACGCCCGATCTATGAAGCGAAAGAGGATAAGCAGGAGGATGTCCGCAAGGTGTTAAAGACTTACCTCAATGCGGATGGTTCGATTCGACAAATTCCGCACGAGGGGAAGAAGTTGCTCGTCATCCTGAATTACGTGTTGGATGCTTTCGCCTTCGACGCATCGTACACCGAAAAGGAAGTGAATACGATCATCCGACGTTTCCATGTGGATACCGCCTCGCTGCGGCGGGCGTTCATCGATCATGGCATGTTGGCGCGCGAGAGCGATGGATCGAGGTATTGGCGTTGCCCCGACCCTGCCGAAGGAAAAAATTCCTTAAACACAAAGGACACGAAGTACACAATGGTTTAACTCAAGGCATGCCCAAGGAGATCATCCAAGGAAAGACGACTCGCTTGTCCCTTGACCCACCTTGGTGTCACTTCGATAAACTCAGTGCAAGCCTTCGTGGTGAAAAATGACAACCTCAAGCGAAGAACTCGTTACTTTTTTCAAAGCCCTCGCCGACCCGAACCGACTCAAGATCGTCGGTCTGCTGGCGGAGAAAGCCTACAGCGTGGAGGAACTTGCCGCATTGTTGGATCTCAAGCCGCCCACCGTATCGCATCATCTGGCGCGGCTGGCAGAGGCGGATCTGGTCACTTCGCGTGGGGAAAGTTATTACACGGTCTATCAACTGGACAGGAAACTGCTGGAGCAAAAATCGCGGAGCATGTTCTCGCAGGGCGAACTTTCCACGGTGGCGGCGGAAGTGGACGCGGACGCGTACGATAAAAAGATCGTCAAGGATTTTTCCCGCCGCGACGGCAGTTTGAAGACGCTACCTTCGCAGCGAAAAAAATTCGACGTGATTCTACGCTACGTGGTTCAAGCGTTTGACATAGGGAAACGATACAGCGAAAAGCGTGTGAATGAAATCCTGTCGCAGTATCACGAGGATACGGCGACCTTGCGGCGAGAACTTGTGGGCGCGGGGTTGATGAAGCGCGAAGGGGGCGGGGGAGAGTATTGGCGAGTGTGAAAAAATGATGGTCGAGTAGCCCCGCCGTTCTTTGCGGGGCGTATCGAGACCATCGCTAACCATTTGGAATCTTATTTGAAACTTGTGGTCTCGATACGGGCGAGAAAACCACTCGCCCTACTCGACCACCAATGAAAACCAATTACCGCCTCACCAAACCCTTTTGCCACGCGTACACCGCCACTTGTGTGCGATCGGCGAGGTGTAGTTTGCTGAGGATGTTGCTCACGTGTCCCTTCACGGTGTTTTCACTGATGACCAGTTTCTCGGCGATCTGGCTGTTGGTCATGCCGTTGGCGATCAGGCGCAACACATCCAGTTCGCGCTCGGTGAGTTCGGTGAACAGCGGTTGCTCCTCGCCGTTCTCACTGCGAATGTTTTGCAAGACTCGCGCCGCCACGCGCGGATGAAGCGTCACCTCTTTTTGCGCGGCGCGGTGCAGTGCCTCCACCAGTTTTTCCATCTTCATGTCTTTCAAAATGTACGAGATCGCGCCCGCCTTCAACGCGGGGAAGATATGCACGTCCTCATGATAGGATGTCAACACAACGACTTGCGTGCGCGGGCTGATCTGCTTGATGCGCCGCGTGGTTTCCACGCCGTCCATGCCCGGCATGATGAGGTCGAGCAGGACAATATCGGGGATGTAATCGGATACAAGTTTCAACGCGGCTTCGCCTGATGCGGCTTCGCCAACGACTTGAAAATCCTTCACTGTTTCGATGTACGAACGGATGCCGTTGCGGACGACTTCGTGATCGTCCACGATGATAACGCTGATGCGGTTGTGATGATTATTCTGTGCCATGGACCGCCTCCTTCTCAATTTTTGATTGGCGCTTGCACCAGGATGCGCGTCCCGTGCCCCGGCGCGCTCTGGATCTGTACCGTTCCGCGGATGCTGCTCACCCGCTCGCGAATGGATCGCAAACCCATGCCGTACGATTTTTTCTCCATGTCGAACCCGCACCCATCGTCAGCCAGCAGGAGTTGGACCGAATCGCGGTTGTACACCAGCGAAATATCCACCCGTTGCGCGCGGCTGTGACGCGCCACGTTTGCCAATGCCTCTTGGGCGACCCGATAGAGGGCTTGTTCGGTGTCGAAGGGGAGGCGTTGCTCGCCACGATTGACCAGTTGTATGGTCGTGTCGTTGCGGTTTTCCCACTCGTAAATGTAATCGCGCAGGGCGGCGGAGAGTCCCTTTTCCTGCAGGGCGATCGGGTAGATTTCCTGTACGAGGAAGGTGAGTTCCTGGATCACATCGCTGACCAGGTTTTCCGCTTCGCCCAGATGAATCGATACCAGGTCGGCGTTGCCGTTCAACCGGCTGCGCACCGTTCCCAGTTGGGCAAGGGCGGCGAACGCTTTTTGTTTGGCTGAATCGTGCAAGTCGCGCGCGAGACGGTTGCGTTCCTCCATCACGGCGAGGTCTTTGGTCTGCTCGAAGAGTTCCATGTTAGCGATCGAGATGGATGCCCGCTGGGTGAGCGCGGCGAACAGACGGGTGGTGTCGTCGCCGATCAGGTTGGGTGTGGTGAAGCCGATGTTGAACACGCCGACGATCTTGCGGTCGACCAGGATGGGGATGTGCGCAAATGATCGGATACCCTCCTCGATCAGCGCTTTCCGGATATCCGATCGGAATTCGTTCAATTCGATCTGGCGCACTACGACGGGCTGGCCCGTTTCGAGAACGTTGCCGATGATGCCTTCGCCTTTTTCGAATTCAAGCACTTTGAGCGTTTCCGGCTTGAAGCCGCGGCTGACGCGCGGGACAACGCGCGTTTGTTTTTCGTCCCAGGCGAAGACAACGCTTCGGTCGGCGTTGAGCATGTCCACAGCCACATCGACCAGGGTTTGAAAAACCTGGTTCAGGCTGACGTTGCGTAGAATCCGTTCGTCCGCCTGGTAGAGCGCTTCCATCTCGCGGTTTCTTTTTTCGAGCGCGAAGGTCCGTTCTGTTACCAGTCGTTCGAGGGCGCGGTTGCGGTCTTGAATGGATTTGGTGCGCAGGCGCACCCCGCCGGCCACCAGCGCGAGCATGCCCGCGCCTAAAAGGACGCGGAACCACAGGGTTTGCCAGAACGGCGGGATGACGGTCACGAGAACGCAGGTGGGGGTTTCGTTCCAGACGCCATCGCTGTTGGCGGCTTTGAGTAGGAGTGTGTAGGTTCCGCCGGGCAGGTTGGTGTAGCGTCCGTTCCGTTGGGTGCCGGTGAAGTGCCAGTTCGTATCGAATCCTTCGAGGGTGTAGGCGTATTGATTTTTGTCGGGTTGGTTGAAACTGAGGGCGGCGAATTCGAATTCGAATGAGTTTTGCGGGTAGGCGATGGTGATTTCGCGCAACGTTTCCACGCTCGAACTGCCGACGAAGGACTGGTCTTCCTGCTTGAGTGATGTCAGCGTGACGTTCGGCAGGTATCGGTTGTCGGTGATCTCGAGCGGGTGGAAAACCGTCAAGCCGCTGATCCCGCCGAAATAAAACTCACCTTCCAGACCTTTGGCAAACGCGCTGGAGTTGAATTCATTGCTTTGCAAACCGTCGCCCATGTCGTAATTCCGGAACGTTTCGGTATCGGGGTCGAAGCGGGTGATGCCGAAATTGGTGCTCATCCACAACCGCCCTTCCTCGTCTTCCAGGATGCCGTAGACAAATCCGTTGGGCAAGCCGTCTTTTTCCACATAGTGGGTGAATGAATCGGTGTCCGGGTGATACAGGTTCAACCCAGCCCCGGCGGTGCCGATCCATAACCGGTCGTTTGTATCGCGATAGATCGACAGGATGGAGTCGCCGCTCAGGCTGGTTGGATCGTTGGGGTTGTGGTGATAACGTCTCACGAGGTGGGTGACCGGGTCCATGCGGTTCAAGCCCGCCTCGGCGGTGCCGATCCATAAATTTCCACGAGCGTCTTCCGTGATGGCTAACGGTTTGTTGCCGCTCAGCGTGGATTCGTCGGCCGGGTCTGAACGGAAATGCGTGAATACGCCGCTGGTCTTGTCGAAGCGGTCCAACCCACTGAAGGTGCCGACCCAAAGTTGGTTGCGGCTGTCCTCGAAGACCGTGTAGACGAAATTGGCGCTGATGCTATCCGGGTTGGTGGGGTCGCGGCGGTAGTGTTGGAAAACCTCTTGCGATGGGTCGTATCGGTCAAGACCGTTGCTCGTGCCAAACCAGAGGATGCCCTCGCGATCCTGGAGGATCGAAAGCACCGTATCCGAACTCAAACTGTTGGGGTCGTCGGGGTTGTTGAAATAGCGAGTGTTTGCGCCTGTTTTCCAATGAAAGCGGTTGAGACCGGTCCCGGAGGTTCCGACCCATGCGTAGCCTTTATTATCCACGTGAATGGGAAAGATGAAGTTACCGCTCAGGCTGGCTGGATCTTCCGGGTTATGACGGAAGTAGGCGAATTTGTCGCGCTCCCGGTCGTAGCGGTTGATGCCGCCGCCGTGCGTTCCAAACCACAGCACCCCGCCGTGGTCTTCATAGATCGACAAGATCTGGTTGTTGCTCAGGCTCCGCGGAAAGGATGGATCGTTCAGATAATGAACGAAATGAGTGCGGTCTTCACTCAACCGGTCGAGCCCTGCCGATGTGCCGATCCATAAATTTCCCGAACCGTCCATCCGCAGGACGTTGATCGAATCGCTGACGATCGAGGCGGGGTCGGCGTTGTTGTGCGTAAAGGCGGAAAAACGTTCGCCGACCGGATCGAAGACATTCAAGCCGTTTTGTGTGCCGATCCACAAACTGCCGTTGGCATCCTCCGCAATCGAGGTCACCCGGCTGCTGCTGATACTGCCGGGGTAATCAGGCACCGGCAGGTAATGGGCGAAGCTATCTGTCTCGGGGTCAAAGCGGTTCAAGCCCCCATCGAGGGTGCCAACCCAGATGTGCCCTGTCGAATCCTGGTACAGCGCGCTGATATTTTTACTGCTCAATTTTTGAGAGCGGACGATCGCTTTAGGTTCCTCCTGGTCCTTTTCTTCCGTCGAGGCATCGATATCCGGTGTGTTATTCACACCGTCCTCCGTGGAAGGTTGCGGAACGACAAAGGGGATGTGACGAAAGGATTCGGTTTGCTCATCGAACAGGTCCAACCCGCTCAAGGTGCCGACCCAGAGTTGGTTTTCATGATCGATAAGCAATGCCGTGACATGGTTGTCAGCCAGACTGGCGGGGTTGCCCTCGCTGTGTTGGAAATGCGCGAATGTGCCCGTGCGGGGATCGTAACGATTCAAGCCACCCAGACGTGTGCCCACCCATAGGAAGCCATCCCGGTCTTCGACGATATCGTTAATCCAGCCGTCGCTGATGCTGTTCGGGTTGCCCGGGTCGCGTTTGAAGATCGTGAAATCATAGCCGTCGTAGCGGTTCAATCCATCCTCGGTGCCGATCCAGAGAAATCCCTGATGGTCCTGGAAGATGACGCGCCCCGAACTTTGAGAAAGCCCCTGTTCGATTCCCAGTGAGTCGAATCTTGGGATGCAGTTGCAGATCTCCGGCAGGTCGGTGGGGGAGATTCGGTTCGGAACGGCGGGAGGGCTGGTGGTGGGCGAGGCAGGTTGAAGCGCGGTCGGAGGCGTACCCATTCCGGCGCAGGAGGTCTGCGCCAGTAGGAAAAAAGTCGCCACTGCCGCCGGGAATTTTTTCATCCAAACCTTTCTCATGGCATTCATTATAGACCCGTATCCAGTATCGGGTATGACGTTGATTTTATTCGGCTGGATACACCTTGCAATACCCCTCGGGGGAGGGGTTTTTCCAGGCGGTGTGTAACGGAGGAATACTCCGTTGCGAGCCTTCCATGGGGGAACCCAAACCATTCATTCTACGGAGGGGAAACACGCTTCAAGGCGGATGCTTGAATTTCCTCCAGTACGTATCATGGGCGCAGGTTAGCCATGCTAATCTGCTTTGCTTTCCACGATCTCCTCATACGAGAGCAAAACGACGGCGGCGGGCGGGACCCCGGTCTACGCAACCGGGTTTCCGCCTCGCTCGCTTTTTGAAAAGGAGGTGGCTCGAGACGACCGCCAATCATCATTCTACACTTCAATATTCACCCCAATCTTTTTAGGAGAGAAGAGCATGAAAAAAAACAGTTTGTTCCAAATCCTCAGCCTGTTTGTGATGCTGAGCATGGCGCTTGCCGCATGCGCGCCTCAACAAGCGACGGAGGTTGCCACCGAAGCACCTGCCGCGGCAACGGAAGCGCCGGTTGCCACCGAAGCCCCAACCGAAGAACCCGCCATGCCGCACACCGAACGCCACGGCGGCTGGCTGGATGAGATCGTGTTTTCCGTGGTGGATGGCGATTCAGCCGTCTCGCAGATTCAGGCTGGGGCGATCGACTTCTTCTCGTTCGGCCTCGCTTCCGATAAGTTCCCCGCGATCAAGGAAGCCGGCGTTTCAACCACCCAATCGTTCGGGAGCTACTACGGCATCAGTTTTAACCCGGCGGTTTTCACCGATACGACCCAATTGAACCCGTTCTCGAACCGCAAGATCCGCGAGGCGACGAACTGGCTGATCGACCGCAATTATATCAACCAGGAAATCTATGCCGGCGGATCATTGCCGCGCCTGCTGCCGATCACCACCCAGTTGGTGGAATATACCAACCTGATCGAAACCGCCCGCGCTCTTGAAAGCAAGTATGCCTATAATGTCGAACGCGCCAGAGAGGTTGTCGATGCGGAGATGGTCGCCATGGGCGCCGAACTCGGAGCCGATGGAACGTGGCAATATAACGGCGAGCCTGTTACGTTGATCTTTCTCATCCGTTCGGATGGCGATGGCACCCGCAAGCCGATTGGCGATTATTTCGCCAATCAGTTGGAAAGCGTCGGCTTCACCGTGGACCGCCAATACAAGACCTCTTCGGAAGCCTTCCCGATCTGGTTGGGGACGACTGCCGCGGATGGGCAATGGAGCATGTATACCGCCGGTTATATTTCCTCCGGCTTTGCCTCCCTGCGTGATGAAAGCGGGAACATCCAGCAGAGTTATTTGAATACCAGCGTCCAGGCGAGCGAGCCGTTCATTTCCAACATCTCCGACCCTGAATTTCAGAAGCTCGGCGATGATCTTGCGCAGGGAAATTACACCTCCAAGGAGGAACGCGATGCCATGATGGCGCGCGCGCTCGAGCTTTCACTGGAAGATTCGCTCTTTGTGTGGATCGTAGACCAGCAGACGTACTCTCCCTACAATAATAATGTTCAGGTGACCTTCGACCTCGCCACGGGTCCCGAAGCCACCAATGTCGGTCCCTACAACCTGCGCTTCAAGGATCAGGAGGGCGGCTCGATGAAGGTCGGCACGAATGACTTGTTCACCCAACCGTGGAATACTGTTGGCGGAAGCAACTGGGTGTGGGATTCGAACATCATGCGCTCGACCACCATGGGCACCTCGAACGCGGGCGGCGGCGGCGGTTTGATGGCTGACCCGTTTACCGGGCTTGCCTGGCCCCAGCGCATTGCCAGCGCCGAATTGGTCTATAAAGAAGGCTTGAATATCAACAAGAATCTTGACTGGCTGACGGTCACCTCCGTGCCCCAGATCGATGTCCCCGCTGATGCGTGGATCGACTGGGACGCAACCGAACAACGCTGGATCACCGTTGGCGAAAAATTCCCCGATGGCTTGACCGTCAACGTGAAAAGTGTCGTTGTTTACCCTGACGATCTGTTCGACACCGTGAAGTGGCATGACGGAAGCCCGCTTTCTGTCGGCGATTTTGTGATGGCGTTGATTCAAGGGATCGACCCGGGCAAACCGGAAAGCCCGATCTATGATGAATCGCTTGCCTTGAGCATCGATGCCGGGCTGGTCTCGTTCAAGGGCTATCGCATCACCTCCACCGACCCGCTGACGATCGAGTCGTACACCGATGCGTACGTTTCGGACGCCGAGTTGAACGTTGCTCCGCTGTGGCCCCAGTCGCCATTTGGACTTTCCGGCGAAAACAGCTGGCAGGTCTTTGCCATTTCGAACCTGGCGGAAGCCGGCGGGGAACTTGCCTATACTCAAACGAAAGCCGATGACGCTCAAATCGAAAACACCAGTTGGGTGGGGGGACCCAGCCTCGAAATCCTTGTCAAGTATCTCGACCAGGCGGCGGCGGAATCCTATATTCCGTATGAGCCGACCCTCGGTCAGTACATCACCAAGGAAGAAGCCGATCTGCGCTATGCCAACCTGAAGAAGTGGTACGAAGATCACGGTCACTTCTGGGTTGGAACGGGTCCCTACTATCTCGATCAGGTGTTCGTCACGGAAAAATCGCTCGTTCTCAAGAATAACAGCGAATTTGTTGACCTTGCCGATCGCTGGTCCATCTTTAGCGAAGCGAAGATCGCCACAACCCTCCTCGATGGGCCGGGGCAGGTAAAGGTCGGTTCTGAAGAGACGTTCGACGTCTCCATCAACTTCGGCGACCAGCCCTACCTCCTGTCCGACATTGCTCGCGTGAAATACATCCTGTACGATGCGACCGGCGCGGTGGTGTCGGTTGGCGATGCGACGCCGGTGGCGGACGGCCAGTATCAAGTGACGCTATCCGCCGAGGAAACCGGCAAACTGCCGACCGGTTCGGCGCGTCTTGAAGTGGCTGTGGTACCGATCCCTGTGGCGGTCCCATCCTTTACCTCATTCGATTTTGTAGCGGTCCCATAACGGGATAGCGAGTTTGATGAAACACAGGGACGAAGACGACCTTCGTCCCTGTGTACTTCCTTGTGCGAGGTGATTCCATGGCAGTTGTCTCTCAACCAGCCTCCGAGACCCCGGCTGTCCCAAAA
>CAYPCK010000033.1:0-9712 GCA_964409185.1 uncultured Anaerolinea sp.
CACTCGCGGGGAATTGCGGCAAGCGTTTGGGCATCGCAAAACGATCGAACAAGTCGCGGGTGTACGGTTTGAACGCCAACGCGCCGAGACTTGCGCCAGCCAGTTTGAGAAAATCACGACGGGATATGTTGCGATTCATGGTTCAGCAAGGATACTCACAAAGAGAACATGCGTCAACACGCAAATGAGAGATGATTAAGGCAGGCGCGCTCTTACCACTCAATCCATGAAAAAATCATTAAGCGCAGACATGCAACGGGCGCTGACCTTGTGCCCCACCTCGTCTTCGCAATACGTCACGCGAGCGCCGGCGTGTTCGAGTAGGGTGATGGATTGACGCGCCCGCTCCACGGTCACGGTTTCATCTTTCGTTCCGTGCGCGACAAAAAAATGCTTTCCATTCAGAGGGTGTTTGGGGATAAGTTCCTCCAGCCCGCTCGGCACAAAGCCTGCGAGCGCGCCCACCTTGCGGATACGATGCGGGTATAGGAACGACAACACATTGCACATGACCGCGCCCTGACTAAACCCCATCACATCGAAGACGCTCGCATCAATTCCCATTGCTTCTTGATACGCATCCACAAGGCGGATCAACTCTTCGGCGGGCGGGCGGAGTTGTTCGAGGTTGGGCTTGCCAAAGTCGAGGCGGTGGAGGGGCCGCCACGTGTATCCGCCCGACTCGGCGGGATGAGGCGCGCGCGGGGCGATCGTCCAGGTATCGGGAGAAAGTCCGCGCGCGAATACCCACATCGAATTCTCGTCGCCGGTGAAACCATGGATCAACAGCATCAGCCGTTTCGGCGCGTGCGCCGGGCGGACGCGCAACGTCCACCCTTGAAATTCCACCAGTTCGGTGTCAATCTGGGTCTGCACGTTTTCGAATCCAATCCAACAACCAGAGAGATAAAAAGATCAACGCAATAGGTATAAGCGCTCCCAGCAGACAGGTCGCGCCCATGACGGCGGCGGCGGGACCGTAGATCAAATAGATCAAACCGATACCCACCACAAACAGCAACAGAAACGCTCCAGCGCCAAGCCGGACATTGGTTTGTTTTGCGTATTTACGCAAGTCGCGCGACATGCGCCTCCTCTTCCATAACAGAAACAGACGAGAACAGCCTCAACAAGTCGGGCATCGCTTTGCGCACCGCCATGTCGCCTTCGAGGGCGATCTCCGTCACATAACCAGTGTCGAGTGTGTATAAGTGAGCGACATCGGGGCGGATGATCAAGTCAGGCTTTGACGAATCAAGGTTGTGCTTCGTGATCGCGCGGTTGAGCATGTCCTGCGAGAGCAGGAACACATCTACTGCCCGCACAAGACGCAGTTGCCTGATTCGCACCGCCAGCCATCGCGGGATAAATCGCGGCAAGACGATCCGTTCCATCGTGGCGGGGACGCCGAGAGGAGCCGTCAAAACAACCGCCACCACCGGCGTACCCGGCGCGGAAACGGAACGCGCCGCTTCCACAGGCACCGGGTTGATCGAGCCGCCATCCACAAGATCCATATCCATGATTCGACGAGCGGGGAAAATACCCGGCAAGGCAACCGAAGCAAGCACGGCGTCGAGCAAGGAGCCGTCTTGAATGAAGACCTCACGCCCGTGTTTGACCTCCGTCGCCGTCACGATCAAGGGAATCTTCAAGTCGTTGAAGGTCCGTTTCCCGACGAGCGTTCGAAGCGATCTCTCAAAACCGCGCAACCCGAGAAATGAAGGTTGGCTGGATTTTTCCTGCCCTGAATACCCGGTTCGTTTGATGTGATGAAATACCCTTTCCATTTCATCGGGGGTGTAGCCCAAGCCATACAGCACGCCGACCAGCGCCCCCATGCTGGTGGCGCCGATCGCTTCGATAGTAAAATCGTTTTTTTCGAGACAGCGCAGGACGCCGATGTGAGAAACGCCTTTCACACCCCCGCCGCCCAGCGCGAGCGATATGGTTTTCTTCGTCATGAAATCACGAATCCCAAAATTTGATCGCGCGACTCAAACGCTTGCGCCACGCGAATAATTTTTTCAATTCAGGCAACACGTCATCGAATGCGGTTTCTCCGCGTTGTACGATCTCGCGGATATTCACCCGCTCCAACGTTTCAATATCGCGCACAGAAGGGCGAATTAAAATATCGGGCTTATCCGCCTCGAGGCGATATTCCCCGACCGCGCGGTTCATGATATCCACAGACCGGAGGACAACGTCAATGGCTTGCGCATAACGCATTTTGCTCAACCGATCGGTGATGGATTGCGGGACATATTTCGGACGCGGCAGACTCCACGCTTGGGCTGGTGCGCCCATGGGAGCGTTCAACGCCACCGCAACGACCGGCAAATTCGGCGCGAGCGCCCGCGCCGGCGCCACCGGGACAGGGTCCAGCGTGCCTCCGTCCACCAATTCCATATCGCCGAGTCGGCGCGCCGGGAAAACACCGGGAATAGCCGTGGAGGCAAGCACAGAATCTGCCAACGCGCCTTTAGAGAGTAAAACTTCTGTCGCAGAGTTCAAGTCCACCGCTGTGAACACACAAGGGATTTTCAAGTCTGCAAACGATTTTCCTCCGAGGTGCTCTCTCAGCCATTTTTCACCGCCCGCAATCCCCATGAACGACGGTTCGTCGTCTGGGGTATGCCCGTACAGTTTATTTTGGTCGAACGAAGAAAAGATTGCTTCGATCTCATCCGGCGCATAGCCCAATGCGTAAAATACCGCCACCAAAGCGCCGAAACTTGTCCCTGCGATGGCGCGGACTTTGAACCCGTGTTGGTCCAATCGTCGAAGCACCCCGATGTGCGCATTGCCTTTTGAGCCGCCGCCGCCCAGCGCCAGAGAAATTTCCATGATCAACTCGCCCACATTATACACAGGGACGACCCGGCGGGTCGTCCCTGGTTGATTCACGACGTAGGCGTAATTGTCTCTGTCGGAAGCGGCGTATCAGTTGGAGTGGCTGTCGGCGGCGCGGTTGTGTTCGTCGAAGTTGGGAGAGGCGTATTCGTGGGCGGAAGCGGCGTGTTCGTCGGCGAGGCAACTACAATCGAGACCGTGAGCGTCGACCCAAACGGAGTGCCCGTCTGCGTTCCAAGCCGCCAGGAACCGCTGTATGTGCCGGGCTGTTTAGGTGCGACAAGCGCAACCGAAATTTGCGTCCATTTTTGCGGGGCGATCACTTTGCCAAGCCCGCCGGGATCGCCGCTCATTTGATTTCCACCGGCAAATACGAGCCCAAACTGAAGCGCCCAATCGCAGGTGCCATTATTCTGCACCTTCCAGGTTTTAGTGAATGCCTCGTTCGGTTTCATCACAGTCCCGGCGGGAATATTCACATCGCCGATCAACAACAAGTTATTGCAACCGGAGGCTAACAACGACGGGTTTGGCGTGGCGGTAAACAAGGTCCCGGTTGGCGTGGGCGAAACACTGCCGGTTGCGATCACCGGCACGAACACGAGTCCTTGCGTAGCGGACGGTCCCGGAGACGGCAGGGGCAACGGGGCTGTAGTGGATGTCCCCGTTGCGGGTATTGCCGTGTCGGTGGATAGCAGCGCAAGGGCGGTCTGCGTCTCAAAGATGGATGCGGCAAGCGTCCCCACACCGGCGGTGAGAATGGCATTCAAGTCCGCTTCCGAATTTTCTTGTGTGGCAGTACCGCCGCAAGAAGCAAGCAAAACTCCACCCAACAAAAAGCAATACAACAATCGTCTTCGTACAGAAATCATGTAACCTCGCTTTGAAATGATTAACGTCCCGGGTCGGGGATTATATCTATATCTCTTCATCGCTCCGCACGCCTGTGCTCAACGAAGCGCCTACGATACGTATACGTTCAGCGCGGCGCAGGAGGCAACACCATGTCTGAGGCGTCGCGAGCGAGGATCGCATCCAGGGATTCGATTGAGGCATCCGCGGGAAAGTCAATACGGACAATCATCTCATCAGCCACACGCGCGATCACTGCAGGCTTCCCACCTGCATCCATCAAAACGATCCCGTATTTTCCCGATGGGTAGTATTCATCGGAGTACGCCTGTTCCGAAATGGCAAAAACAGCATACAGACTCTCCGCTGGCAATCCCTGCCAGCTCTCGATTTCATCTTTCCAAAGATAACTTCCCTCCGAAAAAAGCGTTGGCAACACTTCCACGGGTGTGTTCTCCCCCTCCCCTGCGCGGCATTGCGGAGGTCCTCCCAACGCGCCAATCGAAGTGCACGAGTGTGTCGTAAATCTGAACAGCGCAACGAGTTGCGAAGTATCGCCGCTCTCCAACGCCGTCAAAACAACATCCACATCGGCTATCCCGGTCCTGGTTTCAAAGGAGTAAAAGCCGTTATCGCCGACCTTCGCTTGCATCGACGGCCGGCAAGATGTGAAAAAGACCAGAAATATCAACACAGGGAAAATTCTTGTCATCACGGATTATTTCCTCTACTTAGCATATGAGATAACGCACGGACAAGCGCATCCACCTCCTGTTCCGTGTTATATCCTTGAACGGATATGCGGATCAATTTGTTCCCGTTCCATTCCAGGATGGGGACCTCGATTCGGAACTCCTCGTACAACTGGTCCTTGAACTTCGGCGCGTCAACCTGTGGAGGCAGGGGCACAGCAACCATCTGGCGAAACCAATCCCCCGTCGGAGGCTGAAGCGGCGGCAAACCTGTCAACTCGCAAATCCGCCGCTGGGCATCCACAGCCAGCGCGTGACACGCATCGCGGATTTTGTCCCAAGAATGATCATGCTGAAATTCAATCGCCGCAGGGACAGATAAAAACGCCGCGTGATCGCGCGTGCCCCACCATTCGTTGTGATCGAGGA
Organism: uncultured Anaerolinea sp.; assembly: GCA_964409185.1. GTDB lineage: Bacteria > Chloroflexota > Anaerolineae > Anaerolineales > Villigracilaceae > Defluviilinea. The sequence continues at coordinate 4,830 of CAYPCK010000033.1, forward strand.
ACTCCGAGCCGTTCGACGTTTCGGATTCATATCCCCACGAAACGACCAGGGGCTTGAGCAAATGCCGGGCAGAGGGAGATGCATACAAAAACCCCGCGCCCTTTGGCGCGCACAACCACTTGTGCAAATTGCCGCCATAAAAATCCGCGCCGAGCGCGTCGAGATTGACTGGAATTTGCCCGGGCGCATGCGCTCCGTCGATCACCGTGAGGATGCCGCGCGCGCGCGCCTGTCGCACGATCTGCTCGATGGGCAGAATGATCGCCGTCGGCGAGGTGACATGGCTCACCGAAATCACGCGTGTGTTCGGTGTGACTCCGGCAAACAGATCTTCGATCATCTTTTCGTCCGAGACGATCGGAATAGAGATGGGCTGGTTAATATACTTGAATCCGCCCTCGCGGGCAAGAAACCGCCAGGTGCGATCCACCGCCCCATACTCGTGATCGGTGGACAGCACCTCGTCGTTTGCGCCTAACTTTAACGACCTCGCAACAATATTGAGCGAGATGGTTACATTTTGAGTGTACACGAGGTTGCTGGGTTCAGTCCCAAGGTACGCGCCAAGCCGCGTTCGCGATTTGGCAAGTAACGCGGTGATGCGCCGTCCTAAAAACTCGACGGGCTGTCTCTCCATCTCCTCCTGCCAGCGTCGATACATGTTCATTACTGGCTTGGGTGTCGCGCCAAAGGAACCATGGTTGAGAAAAATAACCGAGGGGTCGAGTTGAAAGTGTTGTTCGAGATTAAACATCCGTCAATCCTACCCGAAAATGAATATTCCGCACAACATGGCGCAGTAATTTCCGCGGATGGTTCGAACGGGAGAAAAAAAACAAAGCTCGCGGCACCGCCGAAACCATGCGATAATCTGGCAAGTTGTATGCTCAACCGAATTTTTCGACTGACCGGCATTCCCGCTGAACACCGATCCAATTTCAAGCATCTCTATTTCGACATCGCCTGGTTTGGGGTGCTTAGCGGGTCCGCTGTCAACTTTCTCAGCGTGTATATCACCCGCATCGGGGGAACAGGAGTTCAGATCGGATTGCTCAGCGCCATGCCCGCTGTGGTCAGCCTGATCCTTGCCATCCCGGCCGGCAGGTGGCTGGAAAAACGCGATACCAACAAAGCCATCTTCTGGACATCCGTCGTCTACCGTATCGGATTCATTCCCTTCGCCTTCCTGCCGGCGCTATTATCCGAGTCCGCTCAAATTTTGGCGTTCATTCTGCTGACATTTTTCATGTCGATCCCGCTCACGCCGCTGGGCGTGGGATTCAACGCGCTTTTTGCGGAGACCGTTCCCGACGAATATCGCGCGCACGTGGCTGGCATCCGAAACGTCATGTTCGCCCTTACATACATGCTTTCCTCCGCGGCAAGCGGATTTCTTCTTGACACTGCCGGGTTCCCGTTCGGGTATCAAATCGTCTTTGTCGCCGGAGCATTCAGCGCGGCAATAAGCAGTTACCATCTTTATTTTGTGAAACCGTTGACCGACGGAAAAACATCGCATCATCCGCAAATTCATCCTGCTTCTGCGCCTCAGCCCCGGACCGCCCCTCGAACGTTTCTCTCCGTCTTCCGCTTCGATATCTGGCGAACACCTTTTCGAAACGTGCTGGTCGGCCTTTTCGCTTTTCACACTTCCCAATACCTGCCCACGCCGCTTTTTCCGCTATACAACATCCATGTGCTGAATTTGAACGATAACCACATCGGTATCGGCACTGCGCTCTTCTACTTAACCGTCCTCGTGGGGCCCACCCAGTTACGCAGGCTCGCCCATCGCCTTGGCAACAAGACGTTAACCGGCTGGAGTGCGGCATTGATGGCGCTCTATCCGCTGTTGTTAGCGTTCTCGTCGAACGTCTGGCAATATTATGGGGTATCCCTGCTCGGCGGCATGAACTTCGCGCTTGTATCGGGCACCTACGCAAACTACATGCTTGAGCGCATTCCCCCCGATGACCGCCCGCCTCATCTCGCCTGGTACAACATCGTCCTCAACGCCTCCATCCTGATCGGCTCATTAGGCGGCCCGATACTGGGCGACGTTTTAGGATTATCTCCCGCCCTGCTGTTAATCGCCGCTCTACGCTTTCTCGCTGGATTGTTGATCTTGAAACGGGGATGAACGACGGCAGTACCCCGACCGCATGACCGTCGCGGCGACTGTGGTAATATCCAACCATGTCTGATGAAATAAAAATAATCGCCAACAATCGCAAAGCGAGTTTTGAATATTTTCTCCTCGAAAAATTCGAGGCAGGACTGGTGCTCCAGGGAAGCGAAATAAAATCCATCCGCGCCGGGCAAATGAGCATTCAGGAATCGTTCATCGACATCGAAAACGGCGAGCAAGCCTGGCTGGTCGAAGCGCACATCGCGCCATACGAACAGGCAAACCGCTTCAATCACGATCCGAAGCGCAGGCGCAAACTCCTGTTGCACAAGAAACAGATCCGCGAATTATGGAACAATGTCCGCGTCAAAGGGATGACGATCGTCCCCATCAGGGTGTATCTCAAGCAAGGGCGCGCAAAGATCGAGATCGCGCTGGCAAAAGGGAAGAAAGCCTACGATAAACGGGCGACCATTGCGAAGCGCGACGAGGCTCGCAGCGCCGAAAGACAAACGAGGGTCCGCTAGATTGCCAGTTTGGAATTAGTTGCTACACGTAGATTGTCATGACACCATCCACCATTGGCAGTATCAACAAACTACCGGAACCGGAAAAGCGGGAAATATATTCGCGCTACATTCCGCATGAACTCCTCGACCGATTCTCGCTGTCAACTCTTGCGCAAAACAGAGACTTGCTTCAATTCCGTTTTGCGGAGGGATCGAGCGACGTAGAAATGATGCTGTATCACCAGGCCGGGTTTCCGGACCCGATCCTCTACGCCCACCTAGCGGATTCGATGAATGGGCAAATTTTCATCCTGCTTTACATCCTCAATGATCCCTCGGCGCCACGATTTGACGTGGATAAAATGCCCGACGGCACGCCGACACAATTCGGCATTCGAAGACGGAATATCGAAGCAGAACGGTCCGCGCTTGAAGCCGGGCTTGCCCCCGGGCAAATCCGCAAGGGATTGCGCCTGCTTGGGAACGCCATCGCAACGTTTGAAAATTTCATGGGGTATCTTGGTCACGATATGTATTACATCGAACCCTTGTATTACCACAATGCAATTCTTTTTGAGCGGTACGGATTCAGTTATCAAACAGGGCGAAAGAAAATGATGGAAATTCACGCAGGCTTTGAAGAGGGAAGCGCGTTGCATCAACAGCTGGACGGATCGAACGCCTTCCGCGCCGCCGATGGGGCAAACAGCATACGCCTAAGGTCATGGGCCATCCACGATGGCGTATTGGGCGAGCCGTTCACCAACGTTACAATGTATAAACGAGTGGGTGTTTCATCGAATATCAGCACCGCGCCGAACTGTCGCTGGTAAAAAAAACAACACAACGCGCGAAGGTTGTGTTGTTTTGTAACGGGGGCAGGATTTGAACCTACGCCTTTCGCCTACAGTTTTCTCTGTAACGGGATCGCTCAAGGCGCTCGACCAGCCGTCTACTTAAGTTCCCTCTTCCCACGAATTCAAATAGTGCGTTTGCTCTGCGGTGAGCGTATCGATCTTCACGCCCATCGCCTGTAGTTTGAGGCGGGCGATTTCCTTGTCGATATCCTCAGGCACCGAATACACCTTCTTCTCCAACTTGTCCGCGTTTTTCGCCATGTATTCGGCGGACAATGCCTGGTTGGCGAACGACATGTCCATGACGGAAGCAGGATGCCCTTCGGCGGAGGCGAGGTTGATCAGGCGTCCCTCGCCGAGGATGTTGATCTTGCGTCCGTCTTTCGTTTCGTATTGATCGACGAACGGGCGCACGAGGTTCGGCTTGCCTTTGCTCATCTTCTCCAGCGCGGGGATGTTGATCTCCACGTTGAAGTGACCCGAGTTGGCGACGATCGCGCCATCCTTCATTACCTTGAAGTGATCTTCATCAATGACATTGAGATCGCCGGTGACCGTGCAGAAGAAATCGCCGACCTTCGCCGCCTCACTCATCGGGGCGACCTGATACCCATCCATCACCGCTTCCAACGCTTTCATCGGGTCCACTTCGGTGACGATGACTTGCGCGCCCATGCCCCGCGCGCGGGAGGCAAGACCGCGTCCGCACCAGCCATAACCTGCCACCACGAAAATTTTGCCCGCGAGCAACACGTTGGTCGCGCGGATGATGCCGTCAATCGTGGACTGGCCTGTGCCGTAGCGATTATCAAAGAAGTGCTTGGTCTGCGCGTCGTTCACCGCGATGACGGGGAACTTCAATACTTTATCCGCTTCCATAGCCTTCAAGCGGATAACGCCTGTGGTGGTCTCCTCCGTGCCGCCGATTACGCCCTTGAGCATTTCCTTGCGCTCATCGTCGGAGAGTCCTTTTGCCCAACTTGCAAGCGAGGGTTCGAGTTTTTCGAACCGACCCATTTCGATGAAGAACAGCGACGAGACTAAATCCGCGCCGTCATCCATCGTCATGTGCGGCTTGTGTTCGAGCGCGGCGCGGATGTGTTTGAAGTACGTGACTTTGTCTTCGCCTTTGATCGCAAATGTTGGAATCTCAAATTGATTCACCAACGCCGCGGCGACATCGTCCTGTGTCGAAAGCGGATTGGAGGCGGTGAGGACGATGTCCGCGCCGCCCTCCTGCAAGGTCCACATCAGATTGGCGGTTTCCGTGGTCACATGCAGACAAGCCGACACGCGCAAACCTTTGAGCGGCTTCTCTTTCTTGAAGCGCTCGCGGATCTGGCGCAGAACGGGCATCTCGCGTTCCGCCCAGTCCATACGGCGGCGTCC
>CAYPCK010000033.1:9722-11013 GCA_964409185.1 uncultured Anaerolinea sp.
CGCCTTCGGCTTGGTTGATATCCTTGATATCGTAATTACTCATCGTTGCTCCTTATTTCAATTCTATTCCGTTGGTCGAGTAGGGCGAAGCCTGTATCGAAACCAACGATGTTCAAGAAAAATCTTGTAACAATTTCTGCTTTACAACGCGGTGGTCTCGATACGCCTCGACGATCTCGGGGCTACTCGACCACTGGACTAACCAACTAATAGACTATCCAACTTCCCATCATCATCAAAATGCCTTCTAAATCGTTCAACAAATTCTTCCCGCGAATACGAATGGCTTTGCGTTCCCTTCTGCTCCAGACAATACACCGCCGCCAGCGACCCGATCTCGCCGCACAATTTCCAATCGAAGCCGCGCGAGTAACCGGCAAGGAACCCGCCGCGGAACGCGTCGCCGACGCCGGTGGGGTCAACGATCTCATCCTCCGGAACGGTCGGGATGTGAACCGAGTCGCTGCCCATGTACAAATCCGCGCCGTCCTTGCCGCGCGTGATGACCAACACCTTTACATGATCGAGGATTTGGTCGAGGCTCCAGCCGGTCTTTTTGGAAATCAGCCCGAATTCGTAATCGTTGCAAAAGAGGAAGTATGCGCCTTCCATGTCGCGCGCCAACTCTTTGCCTTCCAAGCGAAGCACCTGTTGACTAGGGTCATATAAATATGGAATCCCCAACTCGCGGGACTCGGCAGGGAATTTCATCATCGCGTCCGGCGCGGACGGAGAAACGACGACCAGATCCGGTTGTTTTTCGAGCCCTTTCAACGACTGCGTGGCGGAATGCCCCATCGCGCCGGGGTAGAACGAAGCGATCTGCGCCGAGGCATGATCGGTGGTGGCGAAGAACGAAGCGGTGAATTCGCCGGGAACGACTTTCATCAACGACGTATCCACGCCTTTGGATTCAAGCCATGCGCGGTAATCGCCAAAATCCTCGCCGACAGTTGCCATCACGCGAGGCTTTGCGCCTAGTAACGCCATCGAATAGGCGATGTTCGGCGCGATGCCGCCGCGCTGTTTCGACATGCTGTCCACGAGGAATGACAGGCTGATCGAGGATAATCGCTCGGGCAATATTTGTTCTTTGAACTGACCAGGGAAGGTCATCAGGTAATCGTACGCGACAGAGCCGGTGAGAAGGATGTCCATTAATTTCCTCATGTCAGAGCGGGATTGCCACGCGGCGCTTTCAGCACCACTTGCAATGACACAATAAACTCGCATCAAAAGGCGTGACGCCTGCCAGCGTCACGCCAAGGATTGCGAGCGAAAGTTTATCATG
>CAYPCK010000034.1:0-10749 GCA_964409185.1 uncultured Anaerolinea sp.
CCTCGCCCTCGGCGCGGACTTCATGGCGACGGGGCATTATGCGAGGGTGCAGAGGGATGAGACGGGAAAGAGCGTTTTACTTCGCGCAATCGATCACAGCAAGGATCAGTCGTATGTGTTGCATGTTCTCGATCAGGAAAAATTGAAGCGCGCGTTGTTTCCCGTCGGCGATTACACCAAACCTGAGATTCGCCAGATCGCCGAAAAACACGGACTGCCGACCGCCTCGCGCAAAGACTCGCAGGACTTGTGCTTCCTCGCCGGGGATGATTATCGCAACTTCCTGCAGCGCAACGCGGCAGAGATGTTGCGACCGGGCGAGATCGTCACGCGCGATGGAAAAGTCCTTGGCGAGCATACCGGGCTGGCGAACTATACCATCGGTCAACGAAAAGGACTTGGAATCGCTTCGTCGGTTCCTCTGTACGTCATTACGAAGCACGCAATACGCAATACGTTGATCGTCGGCAGACAAGACGAACTGGGTTCGCGCGAGTTGACCGCGCGCGATGTCAATTGGCTTTTGGGTGAAACGCCGCGCGAAGCATTCCGCGCGGAGGTGAAGGTTCGCTATACCGCGAAGGAGGCTAAAGCGTGGGTTACGCCAAAGGGTGAGGATCAGGTTGAAGTCGCGTTCGATGCGCCGGTGCGAGATATCACCGCGGGGCAGGCGGCAGTCTTTTACCGAGGCGATGAAGTTGCCGGGGGAGGTATCATAATTTAGGTTTTTTCGCGTAGGCATTAATATCCAGAATCGAATCTGCCATCTCAAATAAATTTAAAGGAGTTTGCCATGCAATACCGTGTTGAATCGTTGATGTCGGCTCGCTTGTTTGTCGTTCCGCAAAGTAGCGGACGGAGGATCTATTTTCTGAGCAACCTTTCGGGTAAGTTGAGCTTGTATGCCATGAAATTCGGCGGAAGTGTTCCTGAGCCGTTGCTTCCCCCGAATATCGCCTTGCAGAATCCGCATTTAATCGGCGGGTTGTCGTTTTATGTTTTTTCCAAACTCAAGAAAATCCTTGTGATGATTGACAAAGACGGCGATGAAAATTATCAACCGATGTTGATTTCAATGGAAGGCGGTTTCCCTGAACCGTCGTTCGATAATTTTTTTGCAGACTATCGCGTGCATCTTGCCGAATGCGACGCGGAAAAAGGGATCGCGTATTTCGGCGCGGAACGCCGCGACATTGCGATGATCGAAACGTATCGCGGCGATCTAAAGACAGGCAAGTTGACCAAGATCGCGGAATATCAATTTGGCTTGGGCGTTGCCGCGCACAGCAAGGATCACAGTAAGTTGTTGCTCGGCACGGGTTATACGGTAGGCGACGGCGTATTGTGTTTATGGGAGAAAGGCAAACAAAAGACTCTGTATGGAAAATTGCTGGAGGATCGTGCGGATGGTGAAGAAGTTCCGCTGAATGGACTTGGCTCAGCGGTATTTTCTCCGAGCGAAAAAGGCGCAGTGGTTGTTTCCTCAGTGTTTGAAGACGCGTACAGCCTGGGTTATCTAGATTTTTCACGACCCGGCGAGTTGGAACCCGTCGAACTTCGAGGCGTCAGACACAAAGGCGCAGGCGAATTGATCGAGCTTGCCCGCCTCCGCAAAGACCGCTATTTGCTTCTCTTCAATATTGACGGTTGTTCGTGGGCGTACGAGGGCGCCTTCAGCGAAAAGAAGCGCCGCATGAATCTTGAACGTGTTTTCGTTGGCGCAAAACCGCTCGACAGCGGAATGCTCGAACGCGTGGCGTACGATAAAAAGAGCGATTTGTTCACCTTCTCGTTTTCGACCGCCACCTCACCGACGCAGATCTACACCGTCGAAGGTTCGCGGCGGAACAAGGTCACCTGCCATACCGAGGAGAGGATTCTGGGAATTCCAAATGGCTACCTCTCCAAAGGGGAGGACGCTTCCTTTATCTCCCATGACGGTTTGCGTACCTCCGCCCGGCTATATCTCCCCGCGAAGGGACTCGGCTTCAAAGGCGCGCGACCGATGGTGTACTACATCCATGGCGGTCCGCAGGGACAGGAGCGCCCGGATTTCGCATGGTTCTCCATGCCGTTGATCCAATACCTCACCCTCCGCGGATTTGCCGTCTTTGTGCCGAACGTGCGCGGCTCCACCGGCTACGGACTTTCCTACACCAAACACGTTGACCGCGACTGGGGCGGGCAGGATCGCCTCGATCACGTTCACGCCATGACTAAGATCCTGCCGAAGGACAAGCGCCTCGATGTGAATCGCGCCGCAGTTGTCGGTCGCTCGTATGGCGGTTACATGGCGTTGATGCAGGCGGGCTTGCACCCCGACTTGTGGAAGGCTTCGTGCGATATGTTCGGTCCGTATGACCTGCTGACATTCTCCGAGCGTATTCCCGAAACATGGAAACCATATTTCAAGATCGCGTTAGGAGACCCTGAAAAAGCGGACGAACGCGCGTTCCTCGTCGAGCGTTCGCCGAAAACTCACCTCCACAACATGTCCGCGCCGATGCTTGTCATTCAAGGACGCAACGACCCGCGCGTCGTCGCGGCTGAATCGGAAGACCTCGTGCGTGAATTGAAATCGAAAGGCAAGGATATTGAACTGCTTGTCTTTGAGGACGAAGGGCATGACGTGTTGAAATACGAAAACCGCGTGACGTGCTACAACGCGATCGCCGATTTCTTCGCAAAGTATCTGAAACCGTAAATCTCCCGTCCCCAATCTCTTTTGCGCATGACCCTGCCCTCCCTCCTCTTCGCCCTTCTCATCGCGTTGTTTTTCGGCTCGCTGTATCACCTGATTCGCGGCGGAGGCTTTTTGCGTTTACTCTTCGATCTGCTGATGAGCATGATCGGGTTTGCGGCGGGGCATCTCCTCGGCTTGTGGCAGGGATGGTTCCTCTTCCCGTTCGGGCCGCTCAACCTCGGGCTATCCTCGTTGGGATGCCTGCTTGTGCTGGTCCTGGGCGACTGGCTCAGCCGCATCAAGTTCAAAGCGGAAAGCACGGTATAATCCCAACCGCGAAACCAAATGACAGTCACCGCTGGTGGCTGTCATTTTATAAACGCTGAAAGAGAGTAACAAACCATGGATTTTCTGACCGGTTTTATCGACTTGTTTCTGCACCTCGATGAGCACCTTGCAAACATTATTTCGCAATACGGCGCGTGGACGTACGGCATCCTCTTCGCCGTCATCTTCCTCGAAACGGGCGTGGTCGTCACGCCGTTCCTGCCCGGTGATTCATTGCTCTTTGCGGCAGGCACGTTCGCCGCGCTCGGTTCGTTGAACATCTACTTCCTCGTTGGCTTGCTGATGCTCGCCGCCATCCTTGGCGATACGGTCAATTACTCCATCGGGTATTATCTCGGCGAACGCGCCTACAACATCAAGTTCCTCAAAAAGGAATACTTCGACCGCACGCATGCCTTTTTTGAAAAACACGGCGGCAAGACCATCTTCCTCGCGCGCTTTGTTCCCATCGTTCGTACGTTCGCGCCGTTCGTGGCGGGCATCGGCAAAATGTCCTACGGATATTTCATCACCTACAACTTTGTCGGCGGCATCGTATGGGTTTTGCTCTTCACGTTCGCGGGGTATTTCTTCGGCAACATCCCGTTCGTGCGCGAGAATTTCGAATTCGTCATCATCGCCATTATTCTGGTCTCTGTCCTGCCGATGGTCGTCGAATGGTGGAAGGCGCGGCGCGAAGCGAAAGTCGAATCCATCAACGCCTGATGAAACGAACAGGGCGGGTCAAACGACCCGCCCTGATATTTTATGAAGCGGATCACGATTCTCTTCTCCGCCTTGATCGTCTTGATCATCGTCCTCGCCGATCTGGGGAGGCTGGGATTTCTCTCTGCATTGGTCAACCTCCCGTTTGGCGACAAGATCGGACATTTCGTCCTGTATGGGATTCTGACCCTGCTCCTCGACCTCACCCTCTTCCGCGCGCTTCCCACTCGACGCCCGATTCGGATCGCCTTTTTCGTCGGCTTGACCCTCGCCTTCCTCATCGGACTCGAAGAATATTCCCAGCAATTTTTCGCCAACCGCACATTCAGCCTCGCCGACCTCGCCGCAAGTTACCTCGGGGTGATTTTCTTTTCATGGGTGGCGTTAAGAAAAGTAGGACGAGAGTAATCTCGTCCTACAAGGTCATTTCGGCGTCAACACCAAATGCCCTTCGGCGCCCGCTTCCACATTTGCCCGATCCCATAGCATGGAATAATATTCAAGGTTCGTCCACAACGGGGCGAGATCATCATAATGCGGATGGTACGCGTGACCCGATTGCCCGGTCGAATGGACGGTCACGGTGTTGTTGAAATCTGAAAGGTCGTACACTGTCCGCATGGCAGGGATGTCGGTAACCTCATATCCGTCGGCGTAATCCCATGCTGTCGCGTTCACAATGGATGATCCGCCGCCGGTGGGGAAGGGTCCGCGGTTGAACAAATCGTTGATGAGGGAAATTGGCGTACTGCCCAGCGTGCCATTCACGAAATTGCTGACGTGCAGCGCGCCCCACGTCCATGCGGAGGGATCGTTGCCAAGGGTATCCTCCAGTTCGGCAACTCCATCGCGGAATGATTTCTTCAATATCTCGTCTTGCGTTTCCACTGCGTTGACGGTGGCGGTGTCGTCCCAAAACGAGGAATCAGGGTTTGCCGCGAGGTTTCGCATCACCTCAAACCAGCGCGAACTGCCGAGGGGTTGGTAGGCTTGCGGAAGTTGGTCGTGAAGCGTGTTCTTCAGCAGGTTGCGCCAAAAAGCCGCGTAGACGGCGGCGCCGGCGGAATCCGCTTGCGCTTGATAATCCCAATTTTTCAATAATTCAAACGCCGTCGTTTCGTTGGGCTTGTCGAATTGCCCATCCAGTTGCATCAACAGAGGCACGTAGGTTTCCGCGCTGAAATCGTGCGCGTCGCGCTGCATGTTTTGCATGTACGCGATGTCAATCAAGCCGGGCGCGGCTTCGATCATATTCACGATGCGGCGCGCGCGGAAACCGTAATTCCAATCTTTGGCAAGCAGGTAGGGATACTCATCGCCGACGATCTTGTTGTTCGATGGAGCGATATAGCCCTCTACGGGATTTAGCGTATAGGGCATTTCCTCGGCGGGGACGATTCCGACCCAATCGTATTCGCTGTCCCAGCCGGGGACTGGAAGCGTGCCATCGCCGTTTTTGCGGATGGGTACGTCGCCGCTCGCGACATACCCGATATTTCCATCCACATCGGCATAAAGGATGTTATGCCCCGGCGTGTGGAAGATGCCTGCTGCCTTACGGAACTCCTCCCAATTCTGCGCGCGATTGAATCCCCAAACTGCCTCGAGCGGATTTCCCTTGGTGAGTTTGTTGCCTGTCGAAAGAGCCGTCCAACTGAGCGCGATCACATATTGCTCCGGCAGTTCGATTCCCGCGCGGTCTTTGAACGGCACAAATTCTTCATCGTCCGGGTCGCCCACATTTTTCAGGGGACCATACACGTCGGAGATCACAGGTCCATGCCGCGTGGCGCGGACGGTGATTTCCACCGAATCGCCGCCTGCCACGTTGATCGTTTCCGTCCATGTTTCAAAATCCACCCATTCCCCGTTGATTTCGTATTGGTTCGGGTTTTCCGGGTTGACTCTCTCGATAAACAAGTCCATCACATCTTCGTAGGAGAAGGTAAAGCCCCACGCGATTCGGTCGTTGTGTCCCAACAAAATGCCCGGCGCGCCAGCGAGCGAGAAGCCCGCGAGGTCATACGGGCAGGCGTCGTTTTTGGGCTGGCAGTGCAAACTGTTCTGATAGAAAATGGATGGCATCCCAATTCCCAAATGTGGATCGTTCGCAAGAAGCGGTTTGCCGGTCGTTGTCTTTTCGCCGGTGATCGCCCACGAGTTCGAGCCAACTCCGTCGCCGAGCGAACCAAACAGATCGTCGAGCGAAGCAGCGTTTTGTTCAACTGCCAAAAGTGTTTCGATGGGAATATCCAAAGCGGCAGGGTTCGATGAGGATTCGTTCGACGACGTCCCTTCGCCGATCTTGTTGACGATCACCGGGTTATCCGCCGGGTACGGAGGAAAAAGTTCGGTCATTTGGTCTGCGGAGAGGGTTTTCATCAATATTGCCCGTTCGATTTCGTTCGAGAGATTGCTTTTCAAATCCCATGCGAGCGCTTTTGCCCACGCCAGCGTGTTGACCGGCTCCCACGGTTCGACGATGTAATCGGGATTGATGATCGGGAGATCGAGCACGGCGTATTCGAGACTTAATTCCTCGTTCGATTTCCCCGCAAGGTAGGCGTTGACCCCGTCGGCGTACGCTTGCAAGATCGCCTTCGATTCGGGAGTCATGGCTTCATACTCTTCCTGCGATGTTTTTCGCCAACCAAGCGTCGTCAAAAAAATATCATCCTCCACTTGACTCGAACCGAACAGTTCGGCGGTGCGACCCTCGCCCACATGCCGATAAAAATCCATCTGCCAGAATCGCTCGGAGGCGTGAACGAACCCCTGCGCGAAGAATAGGTCATGCGGGGTGGTCGCGTAGATGTTGGCGATGCCGCGCTGGTCGCGATAAATGTCCACGGGTCCGTCGAGACCTTCGATTTGAATCTCCCCGTCAATCTGCGGAAAGGATTTGGGCGCGACGGTGTTCGGGAGATAACTCTTGAAATAAAATCCGCCGCCTCCGGCGAGGAGAACGGCGAGGATCAAAATTCCAAGCCCTGTGCGCTTAAGGATAAGTTTTGTTTTCGACATGGACTGCCTCCAAAATATATTGAAGTAGGGGGCGGGTCTCAGACCCGTCCCTACAACGGAATCATTGAACCGTTCCCAACAGCCTCGGGAACCAATACCACAACACATCGCGCGCGGGTTTGCCGTGCACCGAAGCGGATTTATCCTGCAATTCGACCGGGGAGAAAAACCCGCGGCTGACAAACCCGCTGACCCACGAACGGGTGTTCAATGCGGTGAGAACAGCGTCGTATAGGTCCACCTGTTGTTGCAGGTCAATATTCACGGTGTCGAGGTCGGGGTTTGGCCGATTGAGCGCCGTCCAGTCGAGGCAGGTTCCGCTTTCGCTGGGGATGCAGCCGGTCGCGGAATTTGTGGAAGATGGATATGATAACGCGAGGATGAACGGCTTGGCGATCTGTTGTTGCCATGGCGCAATGTTCTGGTCGAGGAGGCGCCCGGCTTCGTTGGTCATGTCGGTTTTGTTGGGGGTGGCGAGGTCGCTAAGTTTTGCGAACCACAACAAGTAGACCGCGTCGGTGTTTTGCAGGATCGCAACCGGCGGCGTGAAGTCTGTGCTGTTGTAGGGGAGGGCGAAGATCAGGTTGCCGCGGAAGTGCTGGCGGACTTCGGCGATGATGGACTTCCAGCGCGCTTCCGCGTCGGCGGGGACTCCGCTGGGGGAGCCGTCGGCAAGCTTCCCGTTGGGAAGAGCCGGGAGAATCCAGTCGCCGCCGATAATCAATCCCTGCGCGCCGGCTCGTGTCGCCTGGTCGGCGAAGTGAATGGCGAAAGCGCGGTAATGGTCGAACCAATCGTTCCACCAGTTGCCGTCGCGCGGGGCTGTCTTCCAAAACTCCGCGGCGTTCACTTCAAAGCGCGGTTGCGGGAAGATAGCGACATTGAGATTTCGCGCCCTCGCCTGCGTGACCGAATCCAGCGTGTCTTTCCAAAAGGCGTCTTTGCCGGGGATCTGCGTGAACACGTTCGGGTTGACGCGTTTGTACGTCCACGTGGGGGTGTAGATCACCCAGTTCGCGCCGATGCCCTGAATATTTTGGAGGGCGGTATCGTTGAAGCGCGGGACGTTGGGATCGTAGTATGCCTGAAATTCGACTCCCGCCATGAACCCGCCTCCGCGCGACGGGATGGTTGTTCCGACCAGTGTGGCGCTGCCGGTATTTTGGGGCCACGCCCAGGCGCGGATCGTATCGGTGATAAATTGCGGCGTGATAGTGGGCGAGATGTTGCGCCCATGCGCGGAGGGACCGACAAACTGCGATTCATCGGCAGAGTCGCATTGCGCGTTACGGCAATAACGATAACTGAAAGAGGAACTCTCGCGCAACGGTCCGTAGAGTTTGAAAACCCAGTGGTTCGCGCCGGCGTTCTGCATGGGGATGGGCGGGTTCCAGCCGTTGTGCTTGAATTGGATGTAGATGAAGTCGCCCGGCGGCGTGTTGGCTGGCACGGTGACATCGAACAGGATAGGCGCGTTGGGCGGTCCGTTTTGCCATGATTGAACGGCATCCTGGACGACCATATCCTGCGGACCGACGAGGATGCGACGGGTGACGAATCTCCCTTCGGAGGTGAATTCCGAATTCCAGTATCCATCGCCGAGGGTGTATTTGTATTGCACATCCGCCCCGACGGGCAGGCGAAGCGTGGTCGTGAACCTGCCGTCTGAGGCGGGTTGCAGCGAGTTCATGCGGTCGGCGATGGCGCTGAACCCGCCGCGTAAATCGGCGAAGGTGTTGCCAAACTGGAGCAGGTTGCCCGCGAGTCGAACCGTCCCTTGTGTGCCTTGCGGGATCGCTACGATGAAGGTCACATTTACCAGCGGTTGTTGTTTCAGGCGGATCTGAGCCGCCTGCGTGAGTTGGTTGTCAGCCACCGCGGCGCCTTGTTGAAAAATCTGGTACGAACCATCAAGGGCATAGGCAACAAGATTATGCGTGCCGGCGCGCAACCCGGAAAGGACGAAGCGCCCGGCAGAATCAGTGAGGAGTTGTTCGCCGCCCGCGGTGACGAGGATATCGGGGATGGGTTGATTGGTGTCGGCGTCCACCACGGTGCCGAAGATGCTCCCCGAAAGAGTATTGGCTGGTTTATCGCTCCAACTGCTGATCGTGTCAATGATCTGCGTGCTGCCGCTGGCGTAAAACAGGCGGTATCGAATCGGTTGATCGAAGTTGGTGTCTTCTTCTGTTGCCGTGGGATAACGAACATAGGTGTAACGAATGACCGCCTGGTCGGGAATTTGCAGTGTCCGCGTGTAGGTGACGGTGTCAACGGAGCTGAGTTCGTAATCCACCGGGTTGTATGCCAACCCGGCTACTTCATCCACCACGCGCAAAACCAACGTCTCACCGGGTTGCAGCGGGTCCGGCAAGCGGACGGTGAAGGTCGCGTCGGCGCGCGGGGCTGGTGTGGATGTGGGTCCGCTTGGGATGGAGGTTGGGGCGATGGCGGTGGGGAACGTGGGCCATTTGATCAGCGTCCACGAGCAAGCCTGACTTGCCAGCGCCATAACGATGACGGCGGTCAACGCTCGGCGCGATATTGAAAGGCGTGATTTCATCTCTCTCCTCTTTCGCTTCACTCTATCGGGGTGCCTGATCCATATTCCTCATCGTTCTTCGCCGCCTCGGCGTTTCGCCTGCGCAACCCCGCCGCGGTATAGCTTAATAGGATGCTGACAAAGTACAGCAGGATCATCGGCAACATCACCAGCCCCATATTGATCGGATCAACGGTCGGCGTGACCGCGGCAGACAGGATGGCAATGACGACCACGGCTAGTCTCCATTGCTCGAGTAACACTTTTGGCTTGATAAATCCCGTGTAGGTGAGGGCAAAGATGACGAGCGGGGTTTCAAAGAATAAGCCGATCCACAGCATTAGCCCTGTGATGAAACCGAAATATTCTTTCGCAGTCCAGAACTGGGCGATCTCGGTAAACCCGCCCAGAAACGGCAATGCCGCCGGTATCAACACGCGATTTGTGGTGAATACCCCGCCTGCAAACAGGATTGTTGCAACGGGTATGGCGAATAGGCTGAATTTTTTCTCGCGCGCGCTCAACCCGGTAGCCGCGAAGCGCCAAAACCCAAACGCGGTAAATGGAATCGAAATGGTCAACCCGCTGGTCAACGCGACGCGCATGTACACGCCGATCTCCTCGGTGACTTCGATCGCTTGTAGTTTCGCCAGCCCTCCGATGGGTGTGGCGAGATATTCCATCAACGGGATGGTGAAATAAAAGGAAACTCCCACCGCCAATGCGATGATCGCCAAAATCCAAAAAAGATGCGCGCGGAAATCCTCCAAATGATCGACCAGGGTTTTTTCCGAAGTTTCGTCCGGCTCGGAGTTCAGGAACTCCCACGCGCGGAAAGGCGCTTGAAAGGGCAGGAGGATTAGTTTGAATACCAGAACGAATGGGAAGGTGATCACCCGCCATAACTTTTTCAACCGATTACGCATGTTTTTCGTTGCCTTCGGGTTTTTCGGGCGACTCAACCGAAACCGCAGGAGTTGACTCTTCGGGTTCGGCGGGAGCGAGCGTTTTCACGGCAGGCCGGCGCGGCGACTTAAGCGTGGACGTCCGGGCTTGCTTCTCGAACGGCGGCGCGATCGAATTCTTTAGGTCGAGATCCTTCTCGAAATTTTCAAGATTCGCCTCGCGCATCAACCGCCGGGGGAGGTTGCTCAGTTCGTTGAAGGTATTTGCCACCAGCTTCCCCGTATCCGACGTGACGTAACGGTTGAGCAGGCGACCGATCGTCCGTCCCGCCTGTTTCATGTTTTTCGGTCCGAGCACGACAATGGCAATGAGAACGATGAATACAAACTCAGAAGGTCCGACGCCGAGGATTTCCATACACTACATCATGCCTTTTGCAGGGATTGTTGTATCTCATGCTGGCGATCTGCCAGCGAGCCGAGCACGCCGTTCACAAAACGCGGCGCGGAATCGGACCCGTAGAGTTTTGCCAGTTCCACGG
>CAYPCK010000035.1:0-6494 GCA_964409185.1 uncultured Anaerolinea sp.
ATTTCCTTGCGGGAGATCGCGCTGCGGCGCTGGCAGAGTATGAGCGTTTGCAATCCATGCTGGAAAATGAATTGGGTGTCGAACCGATGGAAGACACGCGCGCCCTGGCGGATGCTATCATGCGGGGTGAGTCAGTGAGCCTTAAGAGCAGTCAACCAATCGCAGCGTCAATTCCGCCGCGGCTGGTGGGCAGGGAGGCTGAGACCAATAAATTGCTCAGCTTGTGGGACGAGGCAAAACAAACGCATGGCAGTCTGGCAATCATCAGCGGCGAGGCAGGCATCGGCAAAAGCCATTTGATTCGAACCTTTGCCCATCAGGTCGCGCAACGAGGCGGATTGCCGCTCATTGGATATTGCTATGAATTTGAGAACACGCTTCCTTACCAGCCGATCCTTGAAACGCTCCGACCAGTCGTCCCCTTAATCCGGACCCTGCCGCTCACACCCGTCCAAAGATCCGCTCTCGCGCGTCTTCTGCCCGATATCTTCGAAACCGAAGATGCGGCAAGGCTATTGCTTTCTCCGGACGAGTTACGCCTGCAATTGTTCGAAGCAGTGTTACAAATATACGTGTACCTAGCGCAACGGCAGCCCATACTGCTAATCTTCGAAGATATGCATTGGGCATCAGAATCTGTGCTGGATTGGCTGACGTTCATTGCCCCGCGCCTGCGGGAAAACCGCATGATGGTGGCAATCACCTACCGCACCGATGAAGTGGGATCGGGTCATCCGCTCCCACGCCTGACACGGCGATTTGAACGCGAGGATGTCGTAACCTCGATTTCGCTTGACCGGTTATCGCGGGAAACCAACCGTGATTGGGTGGCGCATCTTTCCGGGTTGGATGATTCATCAGCGATTAACATTGCAGACCGGTTGTATACGGAGACAGCAGGCAACCCGTTCTTCCTGCAAGAAATTGTGCGCGGCATGCTTGAGACCGGTCAACTTCAGTTGGAGAAAGGCAAATGGTCCGGAGCATTCATCCAGAAAGAAGACGAAGCGGAGGTTCTTCTTCCCGAATCGCTACGAGAGACGATCCTTGCGCGCACGAGTCGCCTGAGTGAAATGGCGCGATCCTTTTTACATGCCGCCGCAACCGCCGGGCGAACGTTTCAGTATGAAATCGTGGCGGGCGCCGGTGGCTGGGCTGACGAACCTGCGCTTAATGCGCTGGAGGAATTACGCGCGCGGGGGTTCGTGAAAGAGAGCGACCCGCCGGGCAATTTTAATTTCACGCATCACTTACTGCGCGAGGCAATTTATTCAGAATTGACATCGCCCCGCCGCGCCTACTGGCATTTGAATTTGGCGAAATCCATTCAGGCGCGCCTGCCCAATGAGAGCGCGTCGCTGGCTTATCATTTTGTGGCGGCGGGAGAAAAAGACCTGGGCATCGAATATTCGCGCATGGCGGCGCAACGCGCGGAATCGTTGTATGCTTATGAAGAGTCGAACCGGTATTTGCAAAACGCCCTCGCCCTTCTTGGAAACGATGATCGTTCTTTGATGCGCCTCGAACTTTTAGAGGCGCTGGCGGATAGTTACCGTTTCTTACGCGAGGGGATCGAAGCGATATCGAATTATAAAACCGCACTGGGTTTATGGCACGCGCGAAAGGATGCCGACAAGGTTACTTTTATGCGCCTGTATCGCAAGTTGTATCAAACCACGACCGGCATGTGGGAATCCACTCAATTGGATCAAAACCGGCTGGCTTCCCGCGTCAGCCATGAATTGCAATCCGAATTGGGCGAATTGATGCATGTGATCAATGAGCACGAACCCCACGAGGAAACCGTGCGCTTGTTGAAGGAGATGGCGGTGGATTCATTGGTCTTTCATTTTCCCGAAGACCGGGACAATGCGGCGCTTTATGCGCGAAAGGCGGTGGATTTGGCAGAACGACTTGGCTCTCCGGTCGCGCTTGTGTCTGCCTTGCTCACGGTTTCCAACGTATACCTTCCGATCGGTTTGCTACGGGAACGGGTTACCGTTCTATTGCGCGCGCTTACTCTTTGTGAGGAGACGGGGTTTGATAACCAACATTTGCACATCCAGGTGTTGTTAGCCATCTCCAAATCGCTTTTGGATGTCGGCGAATATTCCCGTGCTGTGCAATATCTGAAAGATGCCGAAACGCTTGCACGGCAAACTCATGCCGCGCATGAGGAAAACCAGGCGCTTTCCCTTCTCCATCAGTGCTGGTTTCGGTTGGATCGTTGGGATGAAATGCAGGATACTGAGGCTAAAAGGCGTAAACTCCAGGAAGTTTACCCATTGCACCGGATCGGGGCGCCTTGTTTTGCCATTGGCTTGAGTTCAGCAGTTCAAAGATTAATGGGAAATTTTGAAAAAGCAGCGGAACTGCGTGACGAATCTCTGACGATCATGATAAGTGTCACAGGAGGTTTGGAAAATTGGGAGCGCAGCCAGCGATACTGACTCTGCCAGCCGCTCGCGGCGCAGGGCGAGTTCGCCCTCGTAAAACAACGATTGGAAGAGGCTCTTTCCAGGTACGAATCATCCTACACGATAATTACGCCGACAACCGATCAGGATATCTATGCCATGCTTGTGGATATCCTGGCGCAAGCCCGCGATCTCGAAGGCTTGCAAAAATACGCGCCCATGGCAAAACAACTTGCGGAGCGCCTCGGACATACGCTCTATGAGGGGATCGCCCACAGGGCATTAGCGGTAATGCACAAATTGCTTGGGAATTCAGAGAAAGCCGTAAAGGAATTGCAACAAGCCATGGCATTGTTCAAGGAGTTGAATGTCCGTTGGCAGATTGGCAGGACCCATCTTGAGCTGGGTGAACTTGCCGTGGATGGCGGGAATATTGAATTTGCGTCGGCGCATTTTTCTGAAGCGTTGAAAGCCTTTGAAGAAGTGCATGCCATGCCTGCGATGGAACAAGCGCAGAACCGGTTGAAGTCACTTCTTTGACCGTGGATCGAACTTCGATGCGCGGTCAAAGAATTACTAACTCGCCTTAAGCAGTTTATGCCTTTCAGTGCAGGCATCCAGCCCAATTTGACCGCTGACCGCCGACGACTGACACAAGGAAGCGCACGGCGGTCTGTCGTCGTCCATGGTCAAAGCGCAAAGATGCCCTGCTACTGCGTAAGGTCAGTTACTAAACACCATCAGCGCTTATGACTGGTGTGTTTTGACCGAAGATTTGGGCGGCAGGGCAACAACATGCCGTGCAATCTTCCGCCACGCAATCATCACAAGCGGGATTGCGGCGGTGACGGCGCCAATGACGCTCATTGTTCCAAAACCAAAGATGGCAAAGGTCGCTCCGCTTCCCAAACTTCCTACTGCCGAGACAAGACCGATAAGCAGGTCGTTGAATCCTTGTGTGCGCGAACGTTCGGCAGGGGAAAGTTGATCGGCAAGCAGGGACGACCCGCCCACGTAACAGAAGTTCCAGCCCAAGCCAAGTAAAAATAACGAGAATCCCAGAGGTAGGCTATCGGGAGAGAGAGGCGCTATCAGACAGGCGATGATCAATGTTATCGCGCCGATGATGATGACGAGTCCGCGTCCGAAACGATCCGCCAGTCTGCCTGAAAGAATCGAAAAGGCATACATTCCAAAGACATGTGCCGAGATGACCAGTGATATATCGGAGATGGCATGGGCATGATGGCGCATGTGAAGCGGAGTGATGATCATAATCATCACCATCACCACCTGTGCGAATATCATGGCGCCTGCCGCAACGCGCACTTCGGTTTGTTGAAAAATTTCTTTCAAGGCGCGCGCCGGCGTATGCGGCTGCTCAACCATTTGCCGGCGCGATTCCTGCCGGGCAATTTCAAGCCCCAGGTCACGCGGGTCGGGGTGAAGGAAAATATAAACAACCACTGCCGCGATGAAAAGGAACACAGCGCTGATGACATATGGCAGGGCAAGATCAGAGACGTGGATTATGCGCGATAACCAATCCAGTTGACGTGATATACCCGCCCAAATAAAAGTTGCCGCCGCGCCGCCGAGGACAACATTGGAAATTGCGCGGGCGCGTTCATGTGCAGGATGAACTTCCGCGGCGGCGAAACGTGCCAACTGCAAAGCGGATCGGGAGACGCCCATGAGAATCAACCCGATCAGCAAAAGGATTAGCGAACTCTGCGTGATGGCGGCGACAACACTCAGCGCTCCGACGACCCCGAGGCTGAGTCCCAAACTCAGACCGTCGCGCCGACCAAGCCGATCCATGCCGTAGCCCCAGCCGAGCGCCGTCAGCGAGACTCCGATCTGATACACCGTGTCAGGGACAGTCGCCCACGCGTCCGAACCGATCAGCGCCCTGCCGACGATGGAACTTACGGTAGCCACCGCCAGAAAACTGGCTGAACCAAATGATTGCGCGATGAATAACGTCCACGAGATTTTTCTTGCCGTGGGGCGATAATGGGTTTCAAAGAATTTGGTTTGCTCGTCTTCCATGCTTTCCATTTCAATCTCACTCCGCAAAACGTTGGGGGCTCTCATTATTATGTCTCTTCCGCAAAGAAAAAATTCCGACGCCAACAGGAATTAGTATCAGTAGCAACGACACAACCAAAGGAGCAAGGCTAAGCAGGGATGGAGTTGTTTCGGGGGATTGGTTCGCCATCAACCTGATGCCACTCAACACCCCAATTAATAAGCCCGGCAGTCCACAGAAGACTATTGTGACGATTGTGATCAGCAAGCCAAAATTTTTGTTATTCATTTTTTCTCCTTGAATATTTACGAACGGCATTTTAGCAAGAGTCCGTCCTTCCATCGTCCCAAATGCACATGTAGATAGAAAAACATGTAGTCAATTTGGGGGAGCCAATTCATTCATTTCTCATGAAATTCAGAACGGCTGGGACGATTCCGGGACGCTGACAGGACAACCGTTTGCTATCCTGCTGAAAATTCATCGAACAGGAGTAAAACATGCTGACACTATCAAACAGTCAAAAAGATTTGATTTCAACTTTCTTCGATCGCGCTTCCCAGCGCGGGTACGGCAACTTGTCATATTTTCCGGTCTTTGGTAAGCGGCTTGTGGAAGCAAGCCAGATCACGCGGGACGCGAATGTACTGGATGTAGGCTGCGGACGCGGAGCGGTCCTCTTCCACGCCGCGGCGCGGGCTGGTGAACGCGGCAGGGTGGTCGGCATTGACCTTTCAGAGGATATGGTTCATCAAACCAATTCTGCCATCCTGAAACACGGGCTGAAACAAGCCGTCGCCTTGCAAATGGATTCGGAGGAACTGCAATTCCCCGATTCATCCTTCGACGTGGCACTGTGCGGCTTTGCCCTGTTCTTCTTCACCGACCTGCCGCGCGCCTTATCGGAATTTCGGCGCGTATTGAAACCCGGCGGACGGCTGGCGGTCAGCACCTGGTGTGTGGACGATGATGAAAACTGGGCGTGGTACGAACAACAACGCATAGATTACGGTCTGACTTTGAAATTGGCTTCGAACGCCCTAGACAACGCCAATGAACTGCAGAATGTTCTAGCGGGAGCGGGTTTCGCAAACGTGGAGACGCACATCGAAGAATATGACTGGGTGGTTCCGAATGAAGATGCGTGGTGGGAAGCGATCTGGTCCATTTCAACTGGCGCGGCGCTGGAAAGACTCGAACCGCAGATCGTTGAAAAGTTCAAGTCAGAGGCGTTCGAGAAAATGCAAGCCATAAAACAGCGCGACGGTTTTCATCGTCTCCTGAAAGCTAACATTGCCACGGGCATCAAGCCCTATTAGTGAAAGGAGATGTTCAAGGCGATAAAGAACAATTTAAACAGTTCATCATAAAACCTGTCTGCGTAAAATCAAACTAACAAAAATCTTTCAAGGAGTATCAACCATGAACAAAGTAAACGGCTATTCCCACCCTGAGACGCTCGTCGAAACCGACTGGGTGACGCAGAATCTGAACCAGAGCGGCATCCGTCTCATCGAAGTGGATGTAGACACAACGGCGTATGACTCGGGTCACATCCCCAGCGCGCTTGGCTGGAACTGGCAGCGCGACACACAGCAGATCGTCCGCCGCGACATCCCCGATAAAAGCGCATTCGAAGGGTTGATGTCGCGCTCGGGCATCGGCAACGACACGGCTGTGATCCTGTACGGCGACAACAACAACTGGTTCGCCACGTATGCATTCTGGCTGTTGAAGTTATACGGTCACAAGGATGTGCGCCTGATGAACGGCGGTCGCAAAAAGTGGATGGATGAAGGACGCCCCACAACCACCGAAATGCCTGCTGTCAAACCCACCACCTACCGCGCCAAAGAAATGGACTTAACCCTGCGCGCCAAACGCGAACAGGTGCTCGACAGCCTTGGCAAGTCCAAATATGGGCTTGTGGATGTGCGCTCGGCAAAAGAATATTCGGGTGAACTGCTTGCCCCTGAAAACCTTCCACAGGAAGGCGCGCAACGCGGAGGTCACATTCCTGGCGCGGCGAATATCCCCTGGAGTAT
>CAYPCK010000035.1:6504-10718 GCA_964409185.1 uncultured Anaerolinea sp.
GTGCGCGAAGATGGCACGTTCAAATCAGCGGAAGACCTCGCGGCGCTCTATAGAAGTCACGCCATCACAGCCGACAAGGAGATTGTCGCCTATTGTCGCATCGGCGAACGCTCCTCGCATACCTGGTTCGCGCTCAAATATTTGCTCGGCTTCAAACATGTCCGCAACTACGACGGTTCGTGGACGGAATGGGGCAGTTCAATCGGTTTGCCGATCGAAAAGTAATTCGTATCCTTCCGAAGCCATCACCTTCGGAAGGATACCCAAAGTTCATGACAAGGATATTCATATGACGGTTAAACATATTGCATGGTTGAAATTCAAATCTGATATAAGCGAGGAACGGATCAACCACCACATGGATGCCTGCCGGGCGCTCGTTGGCAAGGTGCCGACATTGATCAGTCTCGAATGCGGCGCAGATTTTATGGGCCGTTCCGGCGGGTTCACGCACGGCATCATCGTCACAGTTCCGAGTCGAGAGTCCCTGCCCGAATATCTCAACCACCCCGAACATATCCCTGTCGCCGCCGCGCTCAAAGCGGATCTGGAAGATTTACGGGTGATGGATATTGAAATATAGATAGGAAACAAACATGATAAAGAGAGCTCAAACATCCGATCGCGCCGGTTTCATACTGAACGCAACGCGCTGGATCTTCATTAGCAATGCCATCATCAACTGGTTGGTCTCGCCGATGGGGATCATCAACCCGACGTATTCCGCTACGCAAGTTTTCGGGGGAGCTGAACCGGTTTACCCATCCATCATCCGTCTCTGGCTTGGGTTGGTATTCATGTTCGGCTGTATGTTTTGGGAGGTGAGCCGCGACGTGACGGGCAAAGCCGCGCTGATCAAGTATAACTGGATCGAAAAAACGATCACCGCGACAGCCATCACCTTGGGCTATTTTCTCGGCGACATTCCAGCCCGCCTTATGACCCTCGTGATCATTACTAACTGGATCTGGATCCCCATCATCTTCTGGTCGGATATGGCGGTTGTGAGATTGTTGAAAACTGCGGATGATCAATGAGTGGATTGAAGTCATGAAAAACAAAACTTTCATTGTCACAGGCGCCAGCCAGGGTATCGGCAAAGCGACCGCCCTCTCTCTGGCAAAGATGGGCGCTGAAGTGATCGTTGTCTGCCGCGACTTTGGGCGCGGTCAGGAAGCGTGCCGGGAGATCATTGAAGAATCGCGGAATCCACTCGTTCATCTGGAGACGGCGGATCTATCAAGCCTGGAAGAGATCGAACAACTCGGAGATCGAGTTGCCTCCCGCTTCCCTCTCATCCACGGCTTGATCAACAACCATGCGGCTTTATTCAACGCCTACACCTTATCCCCTGACGGCATCGAGATGACCTTTGCTCTAAATCATCTCGCTTATTTCTCGCTGACTCTTTTACTGCTCGAAAACATTGAACGCGCCGCTGGGCGGGTCGTCAATGTCTCGGCGCGCGTGCATGAAAACATCGAACACGATTTTTTGGATAACCTTTGCCCAGTAGAGACATACAATCCATGGGCGGCGTATTGCCAGAGCAAACTCGCCAATATCCTGTTCACGTATGCCCTCGCGCGCAAGATCGAAGGGAGTGGGGTGACGGTCAATTGCCTGCACCCCGGCACTGCCCAAACACTTGCCCTGAAAACTGCTCGCGAAATTTATGCATCCCTGCATGGACCGACAGACTTCGTCACCCCAGGCACGCTCGAAGCCGCCGCAGGTACATCACTGTTCCTTGCCACCGCCCCGGAAGTGGATGGAATATCCGGGAAATTTTTTATCGATTGTCGGGCGGTACCTTCTTCACACCTTTCCTACAATGAGTCCTTGCAGGAAAAGTTATGGGAATTGAGTTATGGCCTGGTGGCTACGCAAGCATACAAGGCCGGGTGACATGTTGCGAGTCTCTCCATCTCTTCGATTGAATACGAAATTTGTGATGTCAGCCTCCTCGCTTTTTATTGGTGTCTTGGGTGTGGCTTTGCTTTTTCTGCCTGAGACTGCGCTGTCCCTGTATACTCCAACCCCAGAGAGGAGCGGCGTATTTTTGGCTCAATTTCTTGGAGGCGCCTACCTCGGTTATGCCATTATGGATTGGATGGCCAGGCATTCGACCCTGGGAGGGATCTATGGTCGCTTCGTTCTCATAGGGAATTTCTGGCATTTTATGGTCGGAAGCCTGCTGGCGTTGAGCGAGTGCATATCGTCTCCCACCGACACTGCGGCGTGGATCCTGCTGGCGGTGTACGGTCCATTTGGAATTGTGTTCGCCCTGATACTCTATACTCCGCCCCGGTTAAACAAAACAGAATCTTCTGATTAACCCGGCGATGGACCTGGACCCATGTTGAAAGGTTGAATCTATGACTACTAACGCTGGAAAGAAATCGAGCCTGGAATTTATGGTCTTTTATATGCTCGTCACCCTGCTCCTGCTTATTCCATTGACAGGCGGACTGGTTGGCGCATTCGGTGGAATGGAGGGGATTGTGTCCCTTTTTGGAGGTGAAGGCATGATCGCCGCTCCGCCCGCCCTGCGGAACAATTTCCGCGCCATCTGTTTCATGTTTTCCATGGTTGTGCCGCTCGTGGTTTGGTCCCTGATGGACATGCGCGGGCGCGCCGGGGCGTTTCGCATCGTCCTCATATGCGCCTTTCTTTCAGGATTCGCGCGATTGACCGGTTATTGGGTGGACGGCAAGCCGGGTTTGATTTCCGTGACCTTTATGATGCTGGAGTTTGCCTTTATGCCGGTTCTCATTTTATGGCATGCTCGATTGATCCGACATTTGGACACGCAGGCATAAACATGTTTTAGAAGCATGGAGGACTCAAGCATGGCAAAGATACTATACGTAAACGTTCCGGCGCATGGACATGTCAACCCAACCCTGCCAGTTGTCGCGGAATTGGCGGCGCACGGTCACCAGGTGGTCTATTACAATTCCGCCTCCTTCGAACAGATCATCAGCGCGACAGGCGCCAGGTTTCGACCGTATCCAAATTCGGACAGATCAGAGATTGAGTTTGCGGGACGCGTGAACAATCTCGTCAACGTCACGCGATACCTGCTGGAGGAAAGTCTTTATTTGACGCCCTTTTTGCTGGACGAAATCGCCCGCGAAAAACCGGACGTCATTGTCTTCGATTCGATCGCTCTTTGGGGCATGGCGGTTGCCCGCCTGAAAAAAATTCCTTCGATTGCATCCATCACAACGTTGATCAATGACGGCGTTTCGGGAATTCTCAACTGGCGCGACTACCTGTACATTATCCGAAAAGGATTATCCGCACTGCCGGCTTTGCAGCGCCTTCGTCGCAGGCTCGTCAAAACCCACGGTCCAGATATTTTTCCGGGCAAAGCCATCCTTCCTTGCAGGGGCGATGCGAACATGGTTTTCACCTCCCGGCTCTTCCAACCGCAGACAGCGTATATTGACGAAAGTTTTTACTTCGTCGGTTCCTCCATACTTGAGGCGACTCGAAAAAAGATGGATTTTCCCTGGGAAAGACTCGATCCTGAACGCCCGATAATCTACCTCTCGCTCGGTACTCTCTATAACAACATTCCTAATTTTTATCGTATGGTCTATGCCGCCTTCTCGGATCATCCTGCGCAATTCATTCTTTCACTCGGAGGGGAAAACCGAATCATGGATACAGGCGCAGTTCCCAATAATTTCATCGTTCAACCCAATGTGCCGCAACTGGAGGTGTTGCAAAAGGCGGCACTTTTCGTCACCCATGGTGGCATGAATAGCGTCAATGAGAGTTTGTATTACGGTGTGCCTTTGGTGGTAGTGCCGCAACAAATAGAGCAGGCGATCAATGGCAGGCAGGTCGCGCGCCATGGCGCCGGTATCGTCCTTGCCGATTCCCCGCCCTACGGAAAATTAAGCGCGGATCTTTTACGCCAGTCCGTGGCAAAGGTCCTGGCGGACCCTCTCTATCGTCAGAATACCGAAAAAATCCGGCAATCGTTCCGCGAAGCAGGCGGATATCAGCGGGCGGCTTCGTTAATTGCTTCGAAACTTCCCTGATACAACCGCCGGATGAATCTGCAACGCAATTTGCCCTGCAAATTTAACTTGTTAAGCAATTAGCGACTGAAATCAATCTTTTGGGGGGATGCGCCCCTAAGTAGTCCGACCTTCGGACAGGAGTTCGGACAAAAAGAAGCCTTTCAAGCTGGATAATAA
>CAYPCK010000036.1:0-3847 GCA_964409185.1 uncultured Anaerolinea sp.
TGTTTGCATCCACGAGTTCGACGAGGGATAAGTATGAAAAATAGGAAAGCGGATAATTTTCCATGGCGTGCAGGTAGCGGGTATATGCCGCGTCGCTCTGACCGAGCGCGAGGTGCGCGTTCCCGGCGAGGTAATCCATCTGGGCTTTGATGTAATCGTTGGATGTGGATGCGAAAATTTGGTCGTAGTTGGCGAGTGCGCCGGCGTAATCGCCGAAGTCGGCGCGGGCGGCGGCGATCTTGATCTGGAGAGTCAAGCCGTCACTGAGTCGTGAAGCGCTCAAGGCGGAGGTGTAGGCGTTGATCGCGCCGGTGTAATCCTGAATCTCGATTAATGCGTCGCCGCGATATTCCTGCACGTAACCATCCAGCACGCCGGGGATGCGCGTCGAGTACGTGTTATACGCATCCGCCGCTTGTTGAAATTGATCGAGCGCGGCAAATGCCTGACCCAACAAAAAATACGCGCGAGCGGAATATGTCGAAACGGGGTATTCGGTCGTCAGCGTGTTGAGGGTTTCGATGGCGAGTTCGTATCGTCCATCGGCGAGTTCGGTGCGCCCGAGCCCCCAGAGCGCGGCGGCTTTGATATCTTTGTCTGTGGAATCGTTGAGCGCACTGAGATAATGCTGGCGTGCCAGATCGAAATCGCCGTAAAACAAGGCTTGATCGCCCGCATTGATTCGCACCACGGGGACGGGTGTGGGGAACGGCGTCGGCGTGATCGTCGGGCTGGGGGTGAGCGCGGGTCCGCCGGGGGTGATGGTAGGAGTCGCAGTGGGGGTCACGGTGCTGGATGGAATGACCTGGCACGCGAAAAGAACGAACATCGAAAGCAACCAGATCAATTTGTTTTTGGGTTTCATCAGGGTATGATTTTATTTGTAGGAGCGGGGCTACCCCGCCAGTACGCGTACATTCATTCCGATTTCGAGCCTGCCGCTGTTCACTGGGATGACATTCTGCCCGAAGATCGCGCCGAGTTTGTGTTTGCGATATTTGCCAAGGGTCTTGAGCGGCTCTTTTTTTCGTTCGAGCGTTTCCTTGTCAATCGTCGTGACTTCACAGCGCGCGCATGGTTTGACAATGGCTAACTTAACGTCGCCGATTTGGATTTCGTTCCATGCGTCTTCAGAATAAGCGCCGCACCCTTTGACGACGATGTTCGGGCGGAAGCGGTTCATCGGGACTGGCGTTTCGAGCCGCGAGTTCAGGTCTGCCAACGATTCTTCGGAAACCAACAGGATCGGATACCCATCGGCAAAGCCGGTGTGGTCGTCAGCGTTGACCGCGTATTCCGGACTCACTTTCCTTTGATAACCCTCGGCGATGTGGACGAGTCTCGCCTCCACACCGAGCCAGTCCGAAAACCATTGAGCGGAGTCCGCCCCCTGATCCACCGCCTGGACGCCTTTGCTCTTCCAGATGTTCACAGGCTGGATCGCGCCTGTTTTCCTCACTGCCAGTTGCAGAGAGTCGAAGTTTGGGGCGTTCAAGGTCAATATGCCGTCGTGCAGTTGGGGTGTGACAAGCGCGAGTTTCGCGTGTTCGCGTTGCGTGAGGAATTCGCCGTCGGAGGTGACGACCATCATGCGGCGATCGTGTTCCAAGCCCATGCGTTCGAGGTTCCATGCCTGCGCCTCGTGTCCGCGGCAGGCTTTGATGGGGTAGTAGATGACGGATGACAATAGAATAGACATGAGCACAATTGTACTTGATTGCGCTCTGGGCAATGCCGACACCCCCCAAGGTTAACCATTTGAACCGCGAAGCACGAAAAGAGCGCGAAGGCTTATTTTCTTCGCATCCTTCGCACTCGCTTGCCCCCGTTAGGGGTCGTGGTAAAACGGTTCTACCCGCCGCCTTCGTACTTGAACGACACCTTCAACTTGGCGCGATACGCCGTGACCTTGTTGTCGTCAATCACCATATCCAATTGCACGACTTCCGCCACGCGCAAATCGCGCAGGGTCTTTGCCGCGCGTTCCACTGCCACGCTTGCGGCTTTCTCCCACGATTCCGTGCTCGTGCCGACCAACTCGATGATTTTGTATACGCTGTCTGACATGGGGAATCTCCTTTTTTGAAATCTGGTCAATCGTAAATCGTCAATCCAAAATCGTCAATTGATTCACCACCTTTCCCAATGCGCCACTTCCTCCAGCGACCTCCGCCCGCCTTTCTTCGGCTCTGACGTTAACTTTGCCTCATCCGCGGGATACCCAAACGAAAGCGCGATCCGCAAATGCCACTCGGGCGGGAATCCTAAAATTTGGCGAGCCAGCTCGGGTTCGTAGATCGAAGCGAGGCACGAGCCGACACCCAGTTCCCATGCGGCAAGCTGCATGTACGCCGCGGCTTGACCGGCGTCGAACAAATCCTGAAATTTACCCTCGGGGCTTGGAGTGACGATGGCAACACCCAGCGCCGCGCCCGCAAGGTGACCGGCATACGTCCCCGTTTTTGAGAGCGCTTCCAGCGTGGATTTGTCGCGGATGGCGATAAACTGCCAGCCTTGCTCGTTCTTCGACGATTGCGACCTGCGCCCGGCGTTCAGGATGGCTCGTACCACATCCTCAGGCAGGGGTTCTGCTCGAAACTTCCGCACTGCCCGCTTCATTCGAATTGCGTCCGAGACGTTCATTTCACCTCGCCACTGATCACCGATTGCCGATTACCGACCCTCCGATTATACCTTTCGAATCGCCGGGCAACCGCTGATATAATTTGCTCTGAAAAGGAGAATTCATGCAATTTGCATCACAACGCAGATTGGGCTTGACCCTGGGTTTGTTCCTGGGGTTGGGGTTTGCGATCACATCCAACTACATCAATCAGTGGACGATCCCGGACATTCCCTTGTATACGCCGTGGCCCGGCAGAATCGGCGTGGTCATCCTGACGACCGCCGTGTTCGGGCTCCTGGGTCTGCTCGCGGCATGGACCGACGAAGCCATCCCCGGAATTCTGTTGAGCGCGTTGGCGGGGTCGGTTCTATCCTCTCTTTGGATCTTCATCACAGCATCATCGAACCTGGGCGGGGTATTTGCGCTGCTCCTCCTGGTCTTTTTACCGCGCATGTTCTTCTACCTTCCGTTTGGCTGGCTGGTCCGCTGGCTGATGGATCGCATCACCCCGCACATCTATCGGGCTAGCGCGCCTGCTAAACGATGGGCTTCGGTGCTGGTTGCCTTTGCGGCGGTTTCCTTGTTAGGCGTATTTTCCAGGCATAACGAAGAGACGCGTATTTCCCTGCAACGAATGCAGGACCTGCTTGATGAAGGATTGCAAGCGAATGCGTTCGACGAGTTGCCGGAGCCTCTGCAGGACGTGGATGGATTCCTCGCCAATGCGAACGGCGAATACGCCTTCGATATCGTCTCGAACCCCGACGCGCTCCCCGTTCAGCGCCCGATCGTGGCATACGGCGCGGAAGAGCCGTTCATCATCGTCCGCTTCGATAACGGGTTCCGTTTTGGTTGCGTATTCTCGCCGCCGTATGTCGTCCCCGCGTGCATTGACTATTAATTGACTTACAAGGGAAATTGAAACATGTCCAACCAGGGTTTTCGACCCTTCGCAATCGCATCGTTCTATCTCGCTCTCGTGGGCTGGGGCGGGTTGCTCGCCGTGATCTACCTTGCGTTACCGCTTGTTTGGTATCGTTGGGGATTTTTCGTCCTCCTCCTTCTTGCGCTCACCGGCAGCGCGTTGCCGAGCGCCTGTCGCTCGTTCGGCGTCACGTAGGCGACCCCGTACTTCCTGCCGTCGCTCATCACGTCCACTTCCAGGGACTTGCCCTCGGCGATGGCCACGCCGCGACCGGGGACCGGCGCGTCGTGCTCGTC
>CAYPCK010000036.1:3857-10576 GCA_964409185.1 uncultured Anaerolinea sp.
CCGAGCGGCCCGCCGAATCGAGCGTCATCGTTCGTCAAGCGGTATGGTTTGGCGTCTACGGCGTTACGCTGGCATGGCTGCAACTTGGGCGGCTTGTCACCGTCTACGTGATTCTCGGGCTGGCAGGCGGGTTGATCGCCATCGAATATTTTCTGCGCCTGCGCGAACGCGCGCGCTGGACTCCTCCGGTGATGGACGATGACGACCAGCCTGCGTGACCTTCCCTCCGTGGAGCAACTCCTCCAAAGATCCGATGGCCTGATCTCGAAATATGGCCGCCCGTTGACGTTGAATGCGCTTCGATCAACCCTGGACGACGCCCGCGCCCGCATCAAACGCGACGGGGAATCTGCCCTGCCCTCCTCCGACTTGATCCTCGCCCAGGCTGAATCGCGCCTCGCCGCATGGACGCGCTCCTCGCTCGTCCCGGTCCTCAACGCGACAGGGGTCATCCTGCACACCAATCTCGGACGCGCGCCATTTTCGAACGCGACCATTCAGGCAATGACCGAAGCCGCCCGCGATTACTCCAACCTCGAATTCGATTTGGCAACGGGCAAACGCGGCTCGCGTCTGATCCATGCCGAAGCCGTCTTGCAAAAATTTCTCGGCGTGGAATCTGCGCTGGTGGTCAACAATAACGCATCGGCGGTTTTGCTCGTCCTTTCTGCGCTGGCGAACAAAAAGCGCGTGATCATTCCGCGCTCGCAACTCGTAGAGATCGGCGGCGGGTTCCGCGTGCCGGACGTAATGAAGCAATCCGGTGCGAAACTGGTGGAAATCGGAACAACGAACAAAGTGCGCCTCTCCGATTTCAAAGACGCGCTCAAGGAACCGACGGGGCTGGTCATGCGCGCGCATCGGTCCAATTTCAAGATCGTCGGCTTTACCGAGGAACCTGAATTGGAGAATATCGCGGATGCGGCTCACCATGCGGGTGTACCCGTCGTGGACGATCTCGGTTCCGGCGCGTTGATCGACACTGCGAGGTATGGTCTCGCGCATGAACCAACCGTGCAGGAATCCCTCGCGGCAGGTGTGGATATCGTTTGTTTTTCCGGAGATAAATTGTTGGGCGGTCCGCAGGCGGGGATCATCGTCGGCAAAAGGGAATTGCTCGACAAGGTCAAGAAGCATCCGTTGGCGCGGGCGGTGCGCGCGGATAAGATCACCCTCGCCGGCGTTACCGCCACCTTGTCGCATTACCTCAAAGACGAGGCGGAGCGCGAGATCCCGGTGGTGCGGATGATGTCGCTAACGGCGGAGCAAGTCAAAGTCCGCGCGGGGGCGTGGCAGAAGGCGTTGATGCAAGGTGAGGTTGTGCAATCCGAGTCGACGGTGGGGGGCGGGAGTCTGCCTGAGGAATCCATGGCTACGTTTGCGTTGGCTTTGAGCGTCAGATCGACCGATAAATTTTTATTGCGACTCCGCACCTCGAATCCGCCTGTGATTGCGCGGACGGAGAACGATCGCGTGTTGCTCGATCCGCGCACCGTGTTGGACGATGAACTGTTGTTGCGGGTTTTGCAGGAGACGTTGAATGATTACCGTTGAAGTCCCGATTCAAGACCCGAAGAATCCGCCGCAATTGGAATTTCCCGCCCGTTGCGTCAATTGCGGTAAACCAAAGCACGTGGTGTTGCCAATGAAATTAAACATGGGCGTGGAAAAACGAGGTCGCGGCGTGTTGATGGATTTTCCCGTGCCGTTATGCGCCGAATGCGAGAGGAAAGAGAAGCGCATCGTGAACGTGACGCTGGTGCCTTTTGTAATTGCGGGCTTGCTGACCTTTGTGATTGTGTTTATTCCCGTCTGGCTCATCACGCCGGACGGGGAGACCATCCAGACCATCGGGTTTTCCGCCGCGGTCGGGGCGCTTGCCGGGGTTATCGCGGGTCTCATCGGCGGTACGGCGGCGGAATTCGCCCTCAAGATTTTATTTTCTCCCGCGTACGGAAAATTACTGCTCCAACGCCCGCTGACCATTTTGGGCTTATTCCACGATTCGGAGGATGTGATCGGTCTTTCGGCGAGGTTTACCGAAAAGAAAAAGTCGTTGAAATTGACCTTTGAAAACGACGAGGTTGGGAAAGAGTTCAGCGCACTCAATCTCTAGTCTCCAATCACTATTTACGAATTACTCAAAAACGGAGAGTAAATGAAATCAGACATTGACGCCATCATGCAAGCCAGGAACATGGACGCTTTGATCGTTTTCGGTCACGGGGAGCATAATCCGCCGATGTATTACTTTACGAGCGGCGGACACATCATGCACGCTGTCCTGATCAAAAAGCGAGGGGAGGAGGCGGTGCTTTTCCACGGCGACATGGAGCGCGACGAAGCCGCCAAAAGCGGACTGAAATGCATCTCGTTGAGCAAATATGATTATGATGCCCTGTTTGAAAAAGCCGGCAAAGACGTGTTGCTTACGAGCGCAATGCGTTGCGAATTGATGTTTCGTGAGTTGGGCTTGACAAGCGGACGCGTCGGAGTATACGGCACCTACGATTTGGGCTGGTCGTTCGGAGTCTTGACGCATCTTCAAAAACTTCTGCCGCATATCGAGTTTGTCGGGGAATCCAGCGGAAACTCGCTCATCGTCCGCGCCATGGAAACAAAAGATGAAAGCGAAGTGAACCGCATCCGCGCGATGGGGAAGATCACAACGGAGGTGGTCGCGCAGGTGCGCGATTACCTGACTTCACGCGAAGTCCGCGACGATGAAGTGTTGCTGAAAGAGGACGGCTCGCCGCTGACGGTGGGCGATGTCCATGCGAAGATTCGCTTGTGGGTGGCGGAAAAAGGCGGGGAACTGCCGTCAGGGTTTATCTTTACGATCGGGCGCGATGCGGGAGTCCCGCATTCGGGCGGCACACCGGAAGACTTGATGCGACTGGGTCAGACTATTGTGTTCGATATCTATCCCGCCGAAAAAGGCGGAGGGTATTACTACGACTTCACCCGCACGTGGAGTTTGGGTTACGCCACCTCCGAAGCGCAGGAACTGTACGATCAGGTCTTTGAAATTTTCAACAAGTTGATGGACAACTTCGATTTGAACGCGCCGTTCAAGGACTACAATCGAATGACGTGCGAGTATTACGAATCGAAGGGACATAAAACTCCACTCAACACAAAATCTCCGATGGAGGGATACGTTCACAGTCTCGGGCATGGCGTCGGACTCAACATCCACGAACGTCCCTTCAGCGGGTTGACCGCCGGTGACGATGAGCGGCTTGCCCCCGGCGTGGTCATCACCTCGGAACCGGGGTTGTATTATCCCGAAAAAGGAATGGGCGTGCGCATCGAGGATACGCTGTGGGTTCGCCCGGACGGGCAGATTGAGAAATTGGCTGAATTTCCGTATGACTTTGTCTTGCCGATGAAGAAGTGGAACAAGTAACGACCACGGACCAACATTTTATGCCTTCTCTCATCTCCGCCCGCATCCTCGCCATCGAATCGTCCTGCGATGAAACCGCCTGCGCTGTCCTCCAAAATGGGCGCGCATTGCTTGCCTCCACGGTGGCATCCCAAATGGATGTCCACGCGCGCTACGGCGGCGTATTCCCCGAAGTTGCGTCGCGCCAGCATGTGTTGAGCATCATTCCCGTTGTCGAACAGGTCCTCAAGAAAACAGGTCTCACACTGAATGACATGGATGCCATTGCCGTCACGCGCGGACCCGGTCTTGCCGGCTCGCTGGTGGTCGGCATGAACGCGGCGAAAGGACTCGCGCTGGGTCTTGGCAAGCCGTTGGTCGGCGTCAACCACCTGGAGGGGCACATCTATTCCGCGTGGATTCACAACGCGGGAGAAGCCGCGCCGCCTGAACCGCAATTCCCCCTGATGGCTCTCCTCGTCTCCGGCGGGCACACAGAACTGAACCTCATGACCAATCATTTGACGTACAAACGCCTCGGTTCCACCCTCGACGATGCGGCTGGCGAGGCTTTCGATAAAGTGGGTCGCCTCCTTGGGCTTCCGTTCCCCGGCGGACCCTCCATCCAAAAGGCGGCAGAGACCGGCGACCCTGCGAGATTCAAATTCACGAGTCCCAAACTTGACAATCCTTATGATTTCTCATTCAGCGGACTCAAAACGGCAGTGATCTACGAAGTCAATAACTTGAAAAAGAAGAACGAGCAAATCCCTGTGGAGGATTTCGCCGCCTCGTTCCAAGCCACTGCTGTAGATATCCTCTTCAAGAAGACAATGCAAGCCGCGCGGGATTTCGGAGCGAAAGAGATTCTCGTCGCTGGCGGGGTCTCGGCGAACAAATCCCTGCGGAACATTTTTCAATCACAGACTGAGTTCAAGGTTCATATCCCCGC
The DNA here is from genome assembly GCA_964409185.1 of uncultured Anaerolinea sp. Lineage (GTDB taxonomy): Bacteria > Chloroflexota > Anaerolineae > Anaerolineales > Villigracilaceae > Defluviilinea. The sequence continues at coordinate 8,198 of CAYPCK010000036.1, forward strand.
GTTTTCGCTATGCACCGACAATGCCGCCATGATCGCCGCAGCCGGATATTATCGCTATGCACTCGGGCACGTTTCAGGTTTGGAGATGGACGTCCAGCCGACGTGGGCATTATCATGACCATAAACCATAGACGATAGACTATCGTCTGACGTCCATGGTCAATCGTCCACTTAAAACCCAAACCGCCTTCGACTTGCCCAAGTCTCAGGCGGTTTGCTAAGGAGAATGCACTTGCCATTATATTGATCAAGATGAAGCGGGAATGAACTTGAATTAAATGGGGGATGAGAGTTTTTTTGTGATCTCTTCGATCGTGATCGGACCTTCACGGATGATTTTCAATTTCTCTTGAGTGCAATCCACAAGCGTGGAGGGAACACCGCCCGGCGTTATGCCGCCGTCAATGATGAGCGCGATGCGTCCGCCGAGTTGAGCAGATACCTCTTCTGCAGTGGACGGGCTGGTTTGCCCGGAAATGTTTGCGGAGGTGACAGCCATCGGTCCCGCCGCGCGGAGCAGGGATCGCGCAACCGCATGGTCGGGCACGCGCGCACCGACAGTGGTTGTGGCGGAAACGGCTTCGGGGAGAGAGGGTTTTTTGGGGATTAGGCAGGTCAACGGTCCGGGCCAGAAGCAGGCAGCGAGTTGATGGGCGACAGCGGGGATATTCATTCCAACTTTTTCCATGTCCGCCGCGTCCGCAATCAAAACGGGGATCGCTTTTTCGATGGGGCGGACCTTGGCAAGGTAAATCGACTCAACAGCCTTACCGTCGAATGCTACCGCGCCCACGCCGTAGACAGTGTCGGTAGGGAAAGCGACCAAACCACCGTCATGTAGAACTTCGAGCGCGCGCCGGATCGCCTCGGGCGAGGCGGGGATGATTTCTGTCTTCATGTCTGAATTTCCAGCAGGCGATCGCGTTGCGCTAAATCTTTATGCAGTTTTATCCGCGCCGTCGGAAAATATTTCTTTGCGAGTTCGATGGCTTGGTTGCCGAGCGTCGCTTCGATTTCGAAAAGAAGTAGGGCGTTCGGCGCGAGATATGCCGTGGCGATTTGCATGAGTCTTTCGATGGACGCGAATCCGCCTGAGCCGCCGTCGAGGGCGATGGTTGGTTCACGGTTGTAAATTGGAAGATTCCGCAGCGTGTCGGTTGGGATGTAAGGCAGGTTGGAGCAGAGCAAATCGATTTTCGATTGACGATTTTCGATTGACGATTGACCTGGCAGAAGGTCGCATTCGACGAAAGTGATTCGGCTGGTTGCTGTAAATTTTTCTGCATTTCTTTTTGCAACTTGCAACGCCTTTGGTGAAATATCTGTGGCAAGAATATTTATGTTGGGTAGGTTGTGCGCCAGCGCAATGGCAATGGCTCCCGATCCTGTGCCAACATCTGCGATATTTCGTTTGGGTGGATTTTGCTGGAGCCAAACAATGGCTTTCTCTATGAGCAACTCGGTTTCGGGGCGGGGAATCAAAACATCGGGCGTGATTTCGAACTCCAGCCCGAAGAATTCCCATGCGCCGAGCACGTATGGGAGCGGTTCGCCGTTTTCGAGGCGGGCGAGGGAATCGTCGAGTCGTGTTTGTTGATCCGTTGTGAGGGTCAGTTCATGGTGCGCCATCACCCACGAACGGGGTTTGCCCACGATGCGGGCGAGCAGGACGGACGCGTCGAGGGCGGGGGTGTCGCTGAGGGGGGCGAGGCAGGATGAAATGCGCGAAAGAAGCGGCGCAGTTTTATCCATTCTTGATGGCGAGCAGGGATAAATATTCGAACACAATATTCGAGGCGAGGATCGCCGTGATGTCGCCATGATCGAACGGCGGCGAAACTTCCACGAGGTCGAAGCCGATCAGGTTCAAGCCATGCAGTCCGCGCACGAGTTGGAGGAGTTGATAACTTGTCAGCCCGCCCACTTCGGGCGTGCCGGTGCCGGGCGCAAAGGCGGGGTCGGCGGAATCAATGTCCACGGTGACGTACACGGGTCCCTTCATGCGTTGGTGAATTTCTTTGAGAACTTCCGCCACGCCTTTCTCCATCACTTCGTGGATGGTAATAACGCGCGCGCCGAGTTTTCGAGCATCGTCGTAATCGTTTTCGCCGCTGAGCGGACCGCGTATACCGACTTGCACATATTCACCCTCGCGAATTAACCCCTCTTGCAAGGCATACCGGAACGGCGTGCCATGACTGTAGGGCGTGCCCTCGAACTCTGCCTCCCACGTATCGAGATGCGCGTCAATGTGGACGACGCCGACAGGTCCGTGTTTTTTGGCGTGAGCGCGCAACAAGGGCAGGGCAATCGAATGATCGCCGCCGAGGGTGATCAGTGTTGTCCCTGTTTCGATGATCGTTCTGGCTGTGTTTGTGA
>CAYPCK010000037.1:0-6088 GCA_964409185.1 uncultured Anaerolinea sp.
GCTCGCGCGACTCGCCGCCCGTGGTGCGGACGCAATTGGGGCATCGTAAAATTTCTTTCAATACAGCGTCAACCATGGAACCTCGTTTCTTGGATAGCGGGCAATTCTACCACCGCCTAGGTGGAGGGGTTGCGACACAATTTTTTCTCCGCTGCCAGCCTCTCCGGGTTTCTCGAATCGGGACCGTATTGGCAGATTGCCTGCCAGGGTTCGTAGTGGGTGATGAATTGGTCCTGGAACAGCACGGCTCCGTCCTGATATACCGTGCGGGTGATCGTCACATCCGCGCCGTTGGCGGCGTAATCCACTTGCTTCATTTCGTTCTTTTTTAGTTCGGGGTTTTCCTCAAACAACGGCGACGGAGCGGAGACAATGTTCACAGGACCTGTTGTGTCCCATGAAACCGTCCGCCCGGTGGAGGTGGAATACATTTTCCACGTGAGCGAACGGCCGCTTTCGTTGAGGTACGTTTCCATCAAGATCCAGTACGGTGTGTCGTTCGTGAATTTGAAATCGACCAGCGGAAAATACACCGTGGCGTCCAACCCGGCGAGGCTTGGGTCCACGGAGCCGCTGGCGGTCATCTCGTAATACGACACGCGGTAGGCATGCGAATACCGTTCTACGACCGGAAACCCGGCGTTAAACACTGTGCGGAACAAGGTGGTGCTCACTTGGCACACGCCCCCGCCCACGCCTTTGATCGTCCGCCCGCCAAAAATGATCAGCGCTTCGGCGAACCCATTCTCGAGGCTCACATCGCCCATGGTCGCGCCCATTGAAAATGTTTCGCCCGGGGCAATCATCACCCCGTGGAATCGTTCCGCGGCGGCTTTGATGTTCTGGATGCGCTCCTGGCTTGAACCGTAAAAATAGGAGGTCTCGGACGCGATCAATTCAGTGATTCCAAGTTCCTGCCCGGTGGCGGTGCCGGGAATCTCCGGCTGATCTTCGTTGATCACCAGCGGAACCGTGTGCTCCCCACGGAACAGCGCGTCGTTGATCGCCGCAATGCTGGCATTTACATCCATGGCGCGGCCCGTTTTCGAATCTTCGATAAGGTCTAACTGGCGGGTCTCGTCGTTGAAAATAAATTTCGCGTTGGAAGGAGCGCGATCAACTTCGGCTTTCACGGGGTTCAGCAGATTCCGCAATCCGTCCGAATTCAGAATCACATGCACTTCCGTTTGGGAACCGGTTTGCACGCGCTGCACGCCGAGCAGGCTGGCAAGCACCTGCACATCATACACATAGGGACCGGCGTCACCCTCGGCAGAATTTGGAACCGTCAACGTCAACGGCTGGCTCAAGACCTGCCGCGCGGCATCCGCTTGCGCGCTTACATCCAAAATCTGCGGTTGGATTTCCTGAACCACGAGGGGAACCTCGCCATCGGCAAACGTCTGAAGTTGCGCGCCAAGGTACACCAACGTCGCTTCGATTTTCAATTCACGCCCGACCTGCCCGGGTTGCGCGACGACGTTTACGCCATCGAGTTGCAAATTCGCCTCCGCAACCGGCTGGTTGATCTGCGCGCTGATCTGACTCAAATACTGCGTTGCGACTCGCTGGTCGAACAGGATCACCGCGGGGACTTCACCACCCCCGCGACGCGCCTGAATCTGACCGGACAACGCGCCGAACAAACCACCACTTCTTCCCAACTGGAAGGCGGCTCCGGCTGTGGAGGATGGATCGAACACCATGCCTAATTCCGCCGGCGACGCCACCCACACCCTTTCGCCATCGCGGAAAAGAATCTTTCCGGTGATCGAATACGAAAGCGTCTGGTTCAACTTCATTGCGGCTTCATCGCGGGTCAACCCGGAGAGGTCCACGCCGGCAACCGAAACGCCGGGAAAGATGCGCCCGGCATACATTAACTGGTAGCCCAACGTCCATGCGACGATGATGCCCAGAAACAAAGTGACGCCGCCGGTAAACGCGGCGATCAATTGCGGAAGGACAGGGATGGGCTGATAGGGTCGGGAGATGGAAGCCATGCGTGAAAAATTATACCTTCACCCGGCAGTCAAACATAAATCTGAAATAAGAAAAGGATCTATGCTTTGTCCGGCGAGTGCGGATTTAAAACGAGTGTTGTGCGCGATTTGTTCCTGCCGAATTTCAAACCGGGGATAAGCATCGGCGTATGCGCCCGGTATTCGGCGTATTGCTCCCCAAACTCGCGGAGTAACTTCCGCTCTTCGAAGTAAATGCCGATATGGATGTACGCGGTTAGCGAAAGATAAACGACCAGCAGATGGGCGGTCATGACCGGCGTCAACCACAGGAACAGCAAAAAGTACGTGTAAAATGGATGGCGAACCACCGCATAAGAACCGGTCGTGACCAGCTTCCGATTCTCTGGCGCTTCGACCAACTGGCGCAAGCCGATGAAATACAAGATCCCATAGTGATAGATCGCGGTCAACAAACAGGCGGCAAAGAAGACTTGCCCGGCGATCATCATCTGGCTGAACGGACCGGGGATGCGGTAGACCAGTCTGCTGGGAAGAACCAGCAACAACGTGGGAATCGGCAGGAAGGTCAGGATGGCAAAGACATTAAAAGCCAGGCGGTAAAATTTCATGAATCCATCGCCCAGCAACCGGCGAACGAACTCCTTGACGGCGACCGATGAATTATACGAATGAAAGAATCCCCAAAACGCAACTGCAAGAATGATCCAAACCATACAACTCCGTTGATTTGACGCTCTGTCGAAAAGGTTACTCGGCCCCAAACGCCGGGAGTTCGAGCGAGGTTTCGCCTGTTTTTACCACGTAGTAGGGCGCCCAACCGACGCCGAACACGTTGACGTACACATCGGTCTTCTTCGGGTTGACGGTGACCTCGGTTGTCTCGCCGACCACCCTGCCCCACCGTTCGTTGATTTCGGCGACGACTTCTTCACGGCGGCGTTGCAGGTCGGTTATTTGACTCTTGAACGCGGCAATGGCGCTGATCGATTCCTCCACGTCGGCTTTTGCCTGCTCGGTCATGCGACGTTTGGTGAGGGACGATCCCAAGCGTGAGGCTTTTCGCCTGCCTCCAAAAAGCCCGGTCAGGTTTTCAAGATGGGTGCCCGCCTCTTCGATTTTGCGATTGGAGAGTTCGGCTTCGTCCTCGCGGAGTTCGCGCTCTTCGCGGATGAGTTTATCTTCAATGGTTTTGATCTGCCGGTCAAGCTGGGCGGTCTTTTTGGCGATCTCGGCGTCTCGGGCGTCGCGCGCCGCATCGGAGCAGGCTTTCATGAATTCCGCCTGCGTCACATCGGGTCCGGCGAAAACTTTCAACGCCTGATTGGCGCGCGCAGTGACCGATGAGTTGCGAAATACCCAGTCGGTGAAATCTTTTTGCAGGGCGGTCATCAATTTCACATCGTTCAAGGGAGCGTCAATCGTGCTGTAACGGGAGGATGGCGCGGGAGAGGTATCCACATGATCCAGGGAGTGACCGCCGAAGATGTGATCCTCCCAGCGCATCGTGCCGCGCTTTTCCGGTGTGTTGACCACTGCCGAGCGTGTGGTTTCACTGTCCACGCCGAGTTTGCGGTCGAGAATCCGCACTTTGGCGGAGGCGATCAACGCCGGTTTGTAAACCACGCCTTCGATCATCGCTTCAGCGGGCATGGGTTGCCCCGCGGCTTTGAAGGCTTCGGGCAGGCTGAAATTCTGTGGGAGGAAAAATTCGCGGATGCCGGGCGGGATGGATGGCTTCGTGGAGGAAAATGAAGATTTTGGAGATTCGAGATTGGAACTTGGAGTTTGGCGCGTTGAGGCAGCCGCCATGAATGCCGGTTGAGAGGCTGGGGCGGAGGATGCCTGTCGAGGCGCGGCGGCAGATGCACGGGGAGTTTGAACCGCCACCTCGGCGCCTGCCAGTTGGTTGAGGGCGGGAATCTGTGTCCGCGTGATGGGACCGGCAAGGAAGTTCATCGCCCAGCGCGTTTGTAACAATTCAGGCGCTTTGGCATGAACATTGTGCAAAACAAACACGCGCTTGCCGAGGGTCGAAATCAATTTATCAAAAACACCGCGCGAGACGCCGCCGGAGGCGCTTTCCAGCCCGTCGAGCAGGCGGTTCTTATCCTGTTCGGTTTGCAGTTTGCCGATGAACCACGTTCCCGCGTTCGATAAGGCCTTGTAATCGAGATCCACCGGGTTTTGCGTGGCAAGCAACAGCCCGAGACCGAACGCGCGCGCTTGTTTCAACATTCGCAACAAGGGCGCTTTCGATGGCGGGTTGTGTTGAGGCGGGAGGTAGCCAAATATCTCGTCCATGTACAGAAGCGCGCGCAGGGAAGTAGCGCCGCTTTGCGTGCGCATCCATGTTTCGACAGCGGAAAATAACAGCGTCACGAAGAACATGCGCTCGGCATCGGAGAGGTGCGCCAGGTAAAAAATGGAATGACGGGGCTTGCCGTCTGCGGTGTACAACAACGCGTTGACGTCGAGCGATTGCCCCTCGCGCCAGGTCTCGAAGGCGGGCGCGGCGAGGATGTTGTTCAAGATCATTGCGAGTTCCATGCGGTCTTTGGCTGGGAAGAACGTATCCACCGGGAATGCGCCAAGTTTATCGAATGGAGGCGTTTGGGTTTGCAAGATCAATTCGGTGAGGTCAACGTCTTTCCCTTCGCTCCAGGCTTTCTCGAAAATGTTCGAGAGCAGGATATGCTCGCGCGAGCGAATCGGATCAATATCCTCAAAGCCAACCAGCCCAAGCAACGCTGTGACGGTGCTGGATATGCGCTCGCGGAGAATCTCGCGGTTCTCCTGCCAGGATATTTCGGGAGCGGCAAGCGAGGAGAGCACGCTGACGGGAATCCCCGAATCGGAGCCGGGCGTGAAGACGGCGAACTGCGCCGCGTTCTTCAGCGCCAGCACGCGTTCGGGTGTGATGCCCCAGTCGGTCAATCCCTTCCTCCACGAGTTGGATGCGTCGGTTGCCATCTGTTCGAGAGTCTTGCCGGCGCGGCGGGCAAGGTCTGAGTCGATCCACGGTTGAAAATCCTGCGGGGCAAGGTCGGGGAAGTGAAGCAGGAGATTCGTGAGATCGCCTTTGGGGTCGATGATGATCGCTGGAATGCCCTGCAATGCGGCTTCTTCGAGCAATGCCACGCAGAGACCGGTCTTGCCGGAGCCGGTCATGCCGCTGACGACGGCGTGCGTCGTCAGGTCGGCAGGGTCGTACAACACCTGCTTGCCGGTCGCTGTTTGTTTGGATGGATCGTACGCGCGCCCCAGATAGAAACCCGTCTCTGCCATATATTCTCCTCGAAATTAGAACGAACGTGCCGGCGCCTACTGTACTCGATTTTATGGCAGATGACAAGAAAGTCGTTTAAAAAAATCTGCTGCGGCAACCCCGCCGCAGGCGCTGAGCACGTACGCGCCGACAAGCAACAGTGCAACAATCGTAAAACGGTTGCTTTTGAACATTATGCCTCCAAGCATGGTTTTGATTTCACCCCTGAAGTCGCCGCAGGCACAGAAAAGTTACGGGGGAATCAAAGCTCCCGCACGCGGCGGGAGCAGGTGGAAAAAGTGTATGAGACACTCAGGAAGGCGGGTTATCGAGGCTGACCCCATGTCCCCGCACAGTATGGATGTATTGGTGGGTCGGGTCGAGGGTGGCAAGACGATCGCGCAGGCGGCGGATCAACGCGTCCAATGCCTGATCGGAAACCCCCATGGATTGATCGTCCGCCCAGACAGCGGTCACCAGGTCGGGGCGCGAAACTACCTGACCCTGGTTATCGTAGAGAAGCCAGAGCAGCCTGAATTGCTGGGCGGAAAGAGGCGGGTCGAGTTGTTGTTGTTTCACCCACACGCGCCGCGACTTTTGATCCATCATCAAGCGGCCGGGTTTGCCGCCATCCAGAAGCGGCATGGTGGCGTCGGACGTCAGATAGGTGAATTGTTGGGCGATCCCCACTGTCAGGCGGTCGCCATCCTGCAACATGACGGGCGCAGAGAGCATCATGCCGTTGTGATACGTGCCATTTTTACTCCCCAGGTCTTCCAGCGTTACGCCTTCCTTGGTGGGTGTCAGGCGGGCATGGAAGCGCGAGATCTGGCGGTCG
>CAYPCK010000037.1:6098-10412 GCA_964409185.1 uncultured Anaerolinea sp.
ATCACCACATCGCACGTTGATTCGCGCCCCAACACAAGGGTATGGCTTAACTCCCAACGCCTGCCTTTGAGCAAACCATCATCGGCGATCAACAGCGGATACTCTTCCTGTGATTTTTTCATGAAACATTTATTGAATTTCGATGTCAAGTAAGAGAAACGAGTTTATAATTCGCATCCCTTGATTGCGCGCAAGCCCGGGGCAATCAAGAGGCTTGTAATATAGCATAAACACGCGTTTCTGTGCAGAATCAACGCCGAATTGAACCTGCATAAGGCAACGCCTCCACAAGGAGAAAGATTGCTCCCACCCCTCAAGAGCGGGGAGGTCCTGCGCAGCCGCTACAAGATCCGCGAGCAGATCGGACAAGGCGGCATGGGCTCGATCTACCTCGCCGATGATACGCGCCTGAAAGGGCGCGAGTGCGCGTTGAAGGAGGTCGAATACGACCGCGCGCTCCCTGAGAATATCCGTGAAGAAGCCCGCGAACAATTCCTGCGCGAGGCGACCGTTCTCGCGCGCCTCGACCACCCCAACTTGCCGAAAGTCTCCGACTTTTTTTCCAACGGTCCACGCGATTATTTGGTGATGGATTATGTACCCGGCGACGACCTTCGCCACATGATGATGGAAGCGCGCCGCAAGCATCACTTTCTACCCGAAAAGGAAGTCCTTGCCTGGGGGGAACAGATTGCCAGCGCGCTTAATTTTCTGCACAGCCAAACCCCCCCCATCGTTCACCGCGATATCAAGCCAAGCAATTTAAAACTCATGCCCTATGGCTTGATCAAACTGGTGGATTTTGGATTGGTAAAAATACTCGCGCCGGAGGAAGTGACCATCACCATCATTCAAGGTCAGGGGACCGCCCTTTACACTCCCCTCGAACAATACGGCGGCAGTGATGTGCATACCGACATTCGCTCGGATATTTACGCGTTCGGCGCAACGTTATATCATCTGCTGACCACTGAACCACCAGCCGATGCGCGCAAACGCTTCCTTTCCCCCGAAAGCCTGATTCCCATTCGTGAAATTAATCCGCATGTTTCGCAGAAAACTGAAAAAGCCATCCTATGGGCAATGTCGCTTCACCCGGATGAACGCCCGCAATCGGTGGACGCGTTCCGCAAAGCCCTCTTGGGTTATAGCGAAGCGCCAGGCAGCCCTCTCTCCATCCGGCGTTCACGGCCCGAAACCGTCACTGACTACCTCAGCCATCCCGCCGAAACAACGCTGGCGTGGAGCGCAGCCGTGATGTTTCTGGTCAGTCTGCTGGCTACGCTGGCTCGCTAAACCACCGCAACCAAACCCACGCGCCGACCAAGCCAATCACTTCTCCGGCAAACGTCAAGATCAAAATACTGAACGCGCCTCCACCCGACGCCACCCAGCCCGCCGCGCCGGGCAATCCCAACGCGAGATAGTTGTACGAAGCCAACCCTCCTAGGATCACACACAACGAAAAACGCACCGCCCATTGCACCGACAACAAACTGCGCGCCGCCCAAAAGGTCAATGCGGTGCCGCCTGCCAACGCGAGCAAGACAAGCATCCACGCCCCGATGCGCGGATAACCCTCCGGCGTTACCAAATCGTTGACCGGAACCGGCGAGGGAGCTAGTGTGGCGATGGCGGGTGTCACCAACACGGTTGGCGCGACCACCGTCACAGCAACGCCCGTATCCGAAGCGTCAAATTGCAACACATCAGAAACCAGGGCAGGCTCGCTCGTCACATCGATTTCGACAAAGCCCGGCTTATCGATCACGAACAACGCGCGCGCAATACCATCCATGGTGGCGGCATCCACTTGTTGCAATATTCCCCCAGCCGCATCGCGCGTCGTCATGGTGAAGCGAGCGATCGTCCCGTCGGGCACAAATCGTCCATGGGTATCCAGGATGGGTCCGGCTCGAACCGCGATTGAATCCCCGATCTTGAATAAAGGCAACGGCGTCGGCTGAATCACCAGCGGGTCAGGCGCGGGTGTCAGCGCCGGTTCCGAAACATCCAAAGCAAGTGGAATCACCTGCAACGGGTTCGGCGAAAGGGCGGTGAGCAGGTCATACCCCACAGCGGGGATCGAGACCGGCGAAGCCCCCGGCGCAACCTGCTGGAACAACAAGCGGGCGGCTACATCCACAAATGCCGATTGTTTGCTGTAAAGCGAGTAGTATGCCGTCACCTTGGATATATCGGTGGCGTCAAGATAATAGGGAGCGGTGAACGAGAACAGGATCAAGTTCTTGTTGCGAATCAAATTCGGGCGCTCGGAGAAAAAACGGCGGAGCAACGGCAACTGGTCGTCGCTTACATCGGACAGAGAGATGACGACCCACGTCGCACGGTCCAGCGCGCTTTCGATGTTGGTTTCGCTTTCGTCATCGAGAAGCAGTTGAACTTCCCGGAAGGAAAACGAATTCATCCGACTCGAAAATACCTGACCACTGCCGCCCTGGCCATACAAACGATCAACCACTTTTTGAAGGGCATCCACCGCCAGCGCATCCCGCGGGACACACGCCCCGCATTGCTGAACCGTGGATGTATCGGTCAGGAATACGATACGATCGCTCGGGTTGGGCGGCGCGGGTAACAACGCGCTTAATTCCTGCGGGTCGGGGCTGATGAGCGTGGCAGACTGGCTTGCCACATCGAACATCACCTGTTGCGATTCTCCGGTGAACCCCAACCCCAGGATGGAGGGTATGACATTGGAGACGGAAAAATCCCCGTACAGTCGCGCCTTTTGCGCAAGGATGCGCGACACAGCCGCATCCACACGCTGGGCAAACGCGGGATCATTTTGATACTCCTGCGTAAAAAAATCGAGGATCTCCACCGTGGATTCATACGTGATATCCGTGCCGAGATCCGAGGTGATGTTCCCAATGTACATCAGGTCGTTGCCCGCCTGGAACGCATCGCGCGCCACGGTGCGCAATGAAAAATTCTCACCGCCTTGCGAATAAAACTCCCGCACAGCCTCGCTACCCAGCGCATCGCTCACCACCAAACCATCATTCGCGCGCCAAGCCTCAAACTCCGGCAACGCCAGAATGGCGGGCAACGCCGAAGAATCAAAACTGACCGGTCGCGTGGTTGCTCGTATATTTCCTTGAAATCCCTGATAGCGGACTTGCGAAACCAGGAAACCATCGGCATTGCCGGCGGAGTCGCTGGAGGTTGCCACGGAAAAAAACGGGAAGAGTTCGACCTGCTTCAACTCCTCCAGCGATTTTCGAACCGTCGCCACTTCCTCTTCCAGTTGCCGATCTGAGCCGCCCCGCCCCGGAAAATGTTTCGCGATCACCAACATTTGTTGGTTACTGCCATCGTGCAGACCCTTAATGAACGCGCCGCCCATTTTGCTCACCCAAAACGGGTCGCCGCCAAACACGCCTGCCCCGAGGTCGCTCCGCGCCGAGGGGTTGGGTGTCTCCACGACATCCAACGAGGGACCGAGGAACAAATTAAATCCAATCGCCGATAATTCCGAGCCGACAACATTCCCCACTTTTTCCGCTTGCGAAGGATCCCAGGTTGCGCCAATCGCCATCAACGAAGGAACAGGTGTTAAACCGCTCAAGACCTGGTCATGCGGCGCGCCACCACCATCTTGCGAGATACCGACCAAAAGCGGAACATAAACGCTGGGCGATTCAACGGGGGAAAGTGAATTGGTCGCCTCCCACTCCAGGGTTTGCAAGCCGCCGATTAACTGATGCGCCGACGCGACCGTATCCGGCGCGGCGACAAAATTATCGTTCCCCGCCAGCAAGACCACCCCGCCAATGTGACGGTTGACGATCAAGTCGTAAATTTTCGAGTCGGGTTCCAGGCTCGTGCCGCGGAACGTCATGAGAAACAATTGCCCCACCCGTTCCTGCGGCGACATCGCGTTCAAAATTCCCTGCACCGACGACTGAGCGCCAGCCTGCGGCACACGCCAAAAAGCGGATAGGATAAAAAACACGATCAGGAACGAATGAACGACTCGCTTCGATCTCTTGACGTTCATTCGCCTCGTTCCTCCATTTGAAATTGTCTCGCCAACGTAAACACTTTCGCCGCGTTCCTCATCGCTGTTCCTCGCGCGCCTTGATTGCCAGCAAGGGATCGTCCGTAAAGATCCCATCCACCCCCCACTGGAACAAACGGCGCATCTCCTCTTCCGCGTTGACCGTCCATACATGGACGCGTCGTTTCATACGATGCACGCGCCGCACTTGCTGCGCCGATGTGTTTTCCACATGCGGGTGCAACGCATGAAAACTCCCGAAGGCAAATAAGAAAGACCGTTGCCACACC
>CAYPCK010000038.1:0-10391 GCA_964409185.1 uncultured Anaerolinea sp.
CGCCGCACGCTGATCTGGATGAAAGCGTAATGCAACTGTCTTCATTGATTTACGTATCCATAGGTGACAGTCATCGGCAAGATGACTGACCTAAGGAGATACTCATGACAAAATTTATTCTACGACTGGCAATCAACGCGATTGCCCTGTATCTGGCGGCATTCTTCCTGCCTGGTATTGCCCTCAACGGCGAACCCATTTCCATTCTCTGGCTTGCGCTCATCTTTGGGCTAGTGAATGCGCTCTTCCGCCCCTTGCTCAAGTTTCTCACCTGCCCGCTCATCATCCTTACGCTGGGATTGTTCACCCTGGTGATCAACACCTTCCTGTTCTGGCTGACGAGCGCGATCGGTCAATCGTTCGGAATTCAACTGGTCATCAACGATCCCGTCTGGTGGAACGCTTTCCTGGGCGGACTCGTGGTCAGCCTCGTGAGCGTGCTGATGACGTTGATCTTGAAAGATGAGTTGAAGGGGAAGAGAAAATAACGCGTACTGCGTACTTCGTATTGAGACGGTTTGCAAAGTGCAAGCCGTCTTTTCGTTTACGCAATACGGATTATGCAGTATTTAGTCCGGGCAATCCCCCCGCAGGCTTTGCCATTTTCACCGCGCGCACGACCGCCTCCGCCATCACCTCCGCGGCAAACGCGCCGACCATCGAAACATCCGCGCGTTTGGCGCCGGCGGCGAGCGCGAAGATCACATTGCCATCAAGCATGGTATGCGCGGGGCGGACGGCGCGGGCGATGCCATCCTGCGCCATCTGAGCGATCTTGGTCGCCTGCGCCTTGTCGAATTTTGCGTTCGTCGCGACCACGCCGATCACCGTGTTGGCGCGCGATGCGAATCCGAGCAATCCGCGCCCGAGAGGTTTTTGCATCATCGCCAGCGTATCGGCGAAATAATTTTTGCCTCCAACTCGAAGCGGACCGATTTTTCCCGACCTCAGCCCCGCGAGGATGTTTCCAGTTTGCGGATTCACCACGTCGCCCCACGCGTTGACCGCCACCAGCGCGCCGACGATCACGCCTCCTCCGATGTTTCGGCTGGCTGTGCCCACCCCGGCTTTCATCGCCAGTGACGCCCCGAACATCTTGCCGACGGATGCGCCGGCGCCCACACCAACATTCCCTTCGGCGGGCGCGGCGGAGGATGCCGACGAGGCGGCTTTGTATCCCATGGCGGAATCGGGTCGCACGTCGGCGCGACCGAGGTTCAGGTCATAGAGGATCGCCGATGGGACGATCGGCACTTTTGCAACGCCGGTATTGAATCCGATTTTGCGTTCCTCAAGATAACGCATCACGCCGGAAGCCGCGTCGAGTCCGAAGGCGGAGCCGCCGGATAAAACGATGGCATGAACTTTTTGTACAAGGTTGATGGGGTTGAGCAGGTCGGTCTCGCGCGTGCCGGGCGCGCCGCCGCGCACATCCACGCCGGCGACCGCGCCTTTGCGGCAGAGAATCACCGTGCAACCGGTGAGGGCGTCGTCATCCTGCGCGTGCCCCACTTCGATGCCGCGGATGTCGGTGATGGAGTTTTTGAGAGTCATTCAACGCTCCGCAGGGTCTCAGACCTTGCGGGAACAAGAGATTATTTCAATTCGCGCACGAGCGTCATGAACTCGCGCCATTCCTCCTCGAAGAAATGCACGGTGACGTTGTTGAGTTCGATGTGGTAGGTGGTCTCGCCGTCGGGTTCTTCGGCCTTCCACGCCATGAAGTTATCGGTTTCGGCGATTGTTTCGGTTTGCGGCTCGTCGTGGTTGCTGTTGTTCATCGGTTTGCTCCTTGGGGGGTTCGATCATCGGCGCTTCTTTCTGCCCGAATTTCGATTGAAAGAATTTTGCGATGCGACGCAGAATATCTGAATCGGCATCGCGGGTGTTGCGGGTCTCCGCTGGGAAGGGGTCGAGATCGAACATCTTGCGCGTCACGTATCGCCCCAGCAGGGTGACCGTGGCAAGCAACGGCGCAGCGATGACCACGCCGATGATGCCGAGCAGGTTGGCGAAGATGAGCGCCGTCACCAATACCGCGGCGGGATGCACCTTCAGCGCGCGCGCCATGATGCGCGGGGTGATGAGGTTGTCGATGATGTTGTCAATGAACGAGGTGGTGACCAACACAATAACGGTGTACCAGATCGGCTCCCCGAACGGCAGGAAGGGTTTATCCGACTGAAAGAATGTGACCAGCGCAATCGTGGTGGAGGTGATGAAGGGACCGATATACGGCAGGAACTTTGCCAGCCCTGCCATGAACGCCAGCCCGATGGCGTAGCGCACGCCAAAGATCGAGAAGAGAATGGTGAACACAACCGCCGCCAGCGTGAAGACGATGAATTGCCCGCGCAGGAACGCGTTCCAGATGCGGCTGAGTTCATTGCCCAACCGGCGGAAGTCCTCGTTGTAGCCGGGGATATCCACCTTGATCAGGTCGCTTTGCAAGCCGCTGGATTCCGCCATGACAAAATAAGAGACGAGCAGGATGAACAACGTCCAGCCGAGCACTTCCGCGGCGCCGCCGGCGACCGTGCCGAGCAGGTTGCCCGTCTGGCCCAGAAGCGGTTGCACATAGGCGAGCAGTCGCTGGCTGATGTCGTTCAGGTCCACGGTGTGCATGTCGAGCGTGAACGGTCCGATTTCGAATACGCGCCCGGATAGGTCGCTGATGAAGGCGGGGAGGTCCGTGAGGATTTCCTGCACCGATGCCACCAGGCTTTGGATCTGCCCCACCAGCCCCACGCCGCCGAGCGTCAACAAGCCGATGAGTAAAACCAAAATGACAAGATATAATAGGTTGACGGATGCCTTCCACGAAATGCGCAGGTTTTTGGCAATGAACGAAGTGACCGGGTGCAGGAGATAGGCAAAGATGAAAATGATGAGGAGCGGCGTGATCAGGTTCGAGAAGCGGTTGATCAAAAACGTGGCAATGCCGAGGATGACCAACCCGACAAGTAATTTTGTGGTTGCTCCCCAACGCGGGGAGGAGGCGGTGTCTTGTGCCATAGTCGATTCTCCGAAAGATTGTCCCTATTCTAGCCAAGAGGGAGGCGATTGGCAACCATAAAAAAAACTTCGGAAGTCTTCAAGACCTCCGAAGTCAGGTTCGCACAACGTTGATTCTCAACACCCGCCGAGGAACGGCAGGAAGGTGCACCACAGGTAGTTGGCGTCAATGTACCAGAGGATGCCGCCGCACACGCAGATCAGCAACAACGCGCCGATGCCGATGATGATGGGCGTCATGTTCGATCTCTTGGCCGGCGCGGCTTCGGGCATGGGGCTGGCGGGCACGCTCCCCGCATATTGCGCGGGCGGGGGAGGTGGCGCAACAGGGCGCGAAGCGGACGGCACTGCCGCGGCGCGGGGTGAAGCGACGGTGGCGGCCGGGTCAAAGTTGGTCGATTCGAAGACCAGCACGATCTGCTCGCCGAACGAAACTACTTCGCCTGCCTTCAGCACGCGCGGTCCCGCCAGACGCTGGCCGTTCACAAACGTCCCGTTGGTCGAGCCGAGGTCCTCCAGCACGAACTTGCCGCCCTGGAACGTCAACCGCGCGTGGCGGCGCGACACTTCCGCATCGTTGATCGTAATTTCATTGGATGAGTCGCGTCCAACGGTGAGTTGATCGCCTTCGAGGGCGAAAACCGCGCCGGGTGTGGGACCCGTCCGCATGATGAGTTGATATTGAGCCATAAATTCTCCTTGCAATCAAAGTGTATCGGGTTCGCAAGAAAAAGTCAAACCCTGTTTGTAAAAGCGTTATACTTGGAACAGGACGAAATGTACTCCAACTTGTTACCCGTTCGATAGAACGTAATGGACGTGAAATGATCAATTTACCCATCCCTGATTTTTTCGACGCGAACAAAGTCGGCTCGGTCTGGCGGATTCCCTACGAGGAACGCGCAAAGCAGGCGCGGGACTGGGCGCGTCGCCACGCCATTCAACCTGCTTCAGTTTCCTCGACCTCTTCGTGGCTTCTGCTGATCGACGCGCAAAACACGTTCTGCATCCCGGAGTTCGAGTTGTTCGTGGGCGGGCGCTCGGGCCGCGGCGCCCTGGACGACAACGCCCGCCTGTGCGAATTCATTTACCGCAACCTCGGCGCCATCACACACATCACCGCCACCATGGACACGCACCGCGCCATGCAAGTCTTCCACGCAATTTTTTTTGTGGACGGGGATGGCAACCACCCCGCGCCGTTCACCGACATCCACGCCGATGAATTGAAAAGCGGAAAATGGAATTTCAACCCCGCCCTCGCCGGCGATTTCGACCTCGCCCCTGAATACGGACAGCAAATGATGATCCACTATGCCGAAGCCTTGGAGCAAAAAGGGAAGTACGCGCTCACGATCTGGCCCTACCATGCCATGCTTGGTGGCATCGGTCATGCGCTGGTTTCATCCGTCGAAGAGGCTCTATTCTTTCATTCCATCGCACGCAATACGCAGTACGAAATAGAAATAAAGGGTGATAAACCCTTTACTGAAAACTACTCTGCCATCGGTCCCGAAGTGCTGACAGGTCCGATGGGTGAGACGCTCGGAACACACAACTCCAAATTCATCGAGCGCCTCCAGCAGGTTGATAAGCTTATCATCACCGGGCAAGCCAAATCCCATTGTGTGGCATGGACGGTTCAAGATTTGCTGACCGACATCCAAAGCGTTGACCACGCGCTGGCGAAGAAAGTGTACCTGCTCGAAGATTGCTCCTCGCCCGTCGTCGTTCCCGGCGTGGTGGATCACACCGACGCGGCGGACGCGGCATACGCGCGCTTTGCCGAGGCGGGGATGAATGTGGTGAGATCAACGGAGTTCGATATTCGATAACTCGACCTTCGAACATTCGAGTATCGAATATCCAATAACTATGTCCATCTTCGACAAAACCCGCCTGACCAACGAAACCTTCAAACTCGATATCGAGCGGATGCGGCGCGGCTGGTATTCGGATAAATATTTCGAGAATATCGGTCGTATGCTGACCGCGCTTTCCGATGAAAAATATACCTATTCGGGCAACCATCATAATTTGCCAAAGGATGTATCCGCAAACAACATCGCCGTGGGAGACATCGAAGTGGAGATGCAGTGGTTCACGCGGCGGCTGGGGAGCACGATCGTCGTCGGCGTGGATAAGACGTTGGAAATGCTCAGGCTGTGCGCCGGCTATTGGGAGGGCGACCAATTCAAAAGCACGTCCGATGCGTTGGAGGTGTGGGCGGTCCACGATGGGACGGTAGTCAAATCCGATGGCAACCCGTTGAACGTCGAGCCGGTCATCAAAGTTCGCGGACGGTACCGCGATTTTGCCCTGCTCGAAACGCCATCCTTGGGTGTGCTCACGCGCTCAAGCCGCGTCGCTACGAACGTGTACGAAACGTTGACCGCCGCGCGCGGAAAGCCCGTCTTGTTTTTCCCCGCGCGGTTTGACCTGCACGAAGTGCAAGCGGCGGATGGGTACGCGTACAACATTGCCATCAAACGTTTCAACCAGGATTTCTCCAGCGAGATCGGCTCGTTCGTCTCGACCGACGCGCAAGGCGACTGGTGGGGCGGCGCGGGCGGCGGGACGGTTGCCCATGCCGCGATTGCTTCGTTCCTCGGCGATACCGCTGAAGTGATGATGCAATTCTCGCGCGTGCTTTCGCCAAGGATTCCCCGCATCGCCCTCGTGGATTTCAACAATGACTCGGTGCGCGATTCCCTGCGGGTGATGGAAGCGATGTTTACGAAGTATCGCTCGTTTTGCGACTCGGACGATGAGACTGAAGCCGCGAAATATGTGTTGTACGGCGTGCGTTTGGATACGAGCGGCAGTGTGCGCGATGTTTCAGTGGAGCCGATTGGCGACCCCGCATTGGATTTGGGAGTCAACCCACGTTTGGTGTTCAACGTCCGCAAGGCGTTGGATTCCGCGTGGGAGTCATGGAGCATCCCCGAAGTGTGGAAGGACGCGGCGCGTGAGTATTGCCGCAACGTCAAGATCGTCGTCTCGGGTGGGTTCGGTCCTGAAAAGATCCGCCGCTTTGAAAAACTCGAAGTGCCTGTGGATATTTACGCGGTCGGTTCGTGGCTGTTCAACAACAACGGCGGCACGGTCACCGATTTCACCGCCGACGTGGTGCGCGTGAAAATCCACGGCGAATGGGTGGACATGGCAAAGGTGGGAAGGCGCCCGCTGACGAACCCGAATTTGGAACGGGTGTGGTAATCGAATAAATATTTTAGGGGTTGACCCATTTACAATGACCGCCGACCACCGACCGCCGTCTGCCGTCGGCGGTCATTGTTTTAATGCACGGGATTAAGCCTTCACCCTCTCCACCTTGAACGGCGTCCCCTCAACCTTCTCCTCGTCAAACTCCCGCGCCGCGAGATGACCCGCGAACACCGCCTGCGCGATGATGTTCGGCGCTTCGGCATCGCCGATCACGCGCACGTTTCCCCTCTCCCTTTGGGAGCCCCGCAGGGGTGCTTCGCGAAGGGCTAGGGTGAGGGAGTGATAGAGTTCATCATTCGGCGTTCTGTCACTGACCAGCACAACCCCATCGCGCGGCAACTCAACTTCATCCCCCGAAAGCGTATTCGATAATTTCACCGAATCTTTTCTGATCTCGCTCATCACAGTCTGCGGATACAACGTCACGCCGAGTTTCATCAACCTGGATTGAATTCGTTCCTGTTCGAGCGTGAATTGACTCCAATACGAAACCAACGGCGCGGGCGTGACGAGGGAGACGTTGCATCCGTTTATTGCGAGCAATTCCGCCAGCACACCGCCCATGTAGTAGTGATCGTCATCATAGATCACAATATTTTGGACTGAGGGAGCTTGCTCCCGTATTTTTGGCGGCAAGCCACCCGACTCCAAAAGGTCATCCGGGCTGAAAACATTTTCCAACTCGTGGCCAACGATCGGTTTCCACAAAGTTCGTCCCACGCCGTCACGTCGCCATGTCGCGCCCGTGGCAAGGATGATATTCTGCGCCCTCGATTCCAAAATCTCCTCCGCCGTCATCGGGCTGGACGGGTACATTGCCACGTTCTTCATCTTCTTGAGTTGAGTCAATCGCCAATCCATTACGCGCCGCCATTCGTTCAAGCCGGGCAATGCCGATTCGCGTAACACGCGCCCGCCCAATTCCTTCCGCGCTTCGAGCAACGTCACCTGATACCCGCGCTGACCCAACGCCCGCGCACATTCCAAGCCTGCCGGTCCCGCGCCGACGATCATCACCTCCTTGTCGCTACGCTTCGGCGAAATGATCTCTGGATGCCAGCCGCGCTTCCATTCTTCGCCCATCGTCGGATTCTGCGTGCAACGGATCGGCACTTGGCGCGTATCACCTGTCACGCAGATATTGCACCCGATGCACTCGCGGATGTCTTCGACGCGCCCCTCTTTGATCTTGTTCGGCAAGAACGGGTCGGCAATCGAAGGTCGCGCCGCGCCGATCAAGTCCAACACGCCGCGTTGAATTGCCGAGACCATCGACTCGGGCGAGGTGTACCGCCCAACCCCAACGACGGGTTTGGTCGTCAATTTCTTCACGAACGAAATATATTTTTCCTGATGCCCCTCTTTGCCAAAGCGGGAAGTGATCGAATCGTTATTCCAGCCGCTGACGTTCACATCCCACAGATCGGGCAACTCGGCGAGCATCGCCACCACATCGTGTCCTTCGCCCTCGTGCGTGATGCCATCCTCGCCGAGCAATTCGTCCACGGCGAAGCGCACCGCCACCGCGCACGTATCGCCGACCGCCTCTTTCGTATCCTCGATCAATTCCCGAAAGAACCGCACGCGGTTTTCGAGCGAGCCGCCGTATTCGTCTGTGCGATCGTTGTGTCGTTTCACGATGAATTGCATCGCCGCCGTCATGCCGTGACCGGCATAACAATACACAATGTCGAAACCCGCGCGTTTTGCCCGCAATGCCGCGGCGCGATGCCACTTGCGAACGTTGCGAATATCCTCCTTGTCCATGCGGCGGGTTTGCACAGGCTCGTACCCCGAAGCGCCCACCACACCCATCGAACGCGGCGCCAGCGGCGGCACGCGCGAATAAAAGTTCATCGCGTCGATCCCGTTGTACGCCAGCTCGATCCCCGCCAGCGCGCCATACCGATGCACGGCTTCGGTCATCAATTGCCAGGCGGGGATATCATCATCGTCCCACAGTCGCCCCTCGATCGAAGGGGCAATATCGCTGGAGTGATGGATCTCCGTTTCTTCGGTGCAGACGACTCCCCAGCCTCCCTCCGCTTTCATGCCGCGCATTGCCGCCATCCCCTGCGGCATGCGATGGCCGAATCCGTTGCAGTGCGGCGCCTGATAAAAACGGTTTGGGGCAGTCACAGGTCCGATTTGAAGCGGGGTGAAGAGAATGTCGTAGGGGTTGGTCATTGGGAGTCTCCGGGGAATGTAAACAGGTATACACGTAGACACGTACACACGCGATGTACGAGCATGATCCCCAGTTTACCTGTCTACTTGTGTGCTTGTCTACGTGTTGAGAATTTTAGGGATGACTTCCAACATCTCGCTTCGCACCCGACGGAAAACTGCCATCTGCTCTTCGAGCGATCCCTCCGCTTTTGCCGGGTCCACAAAACTGTGATGGACGCGTTTCCCCGCTTTGCCGGGCCACACCGGGCATTCCTCCGCCGCCGAATCGCAGACGGTCACGACCACATCGAAATCTTTTGTGGGAAGTTGGTCAATATGTTTCGACTTGCCCGAATGTGAAATTCCAATCTCACTCAGCGCTTTGATTGCCAGTTCGTGAACGTAGCCCGCAGGCTTTGTCCCCGCAGAGGAAGCCCGCCACTCGGGGTAGCGGGCATTGACGATGGCTTCCGCCATTTGCGAACGGCACGAGTTGCCGGTACAAAGAAAGAGGACTGTTTTCATTCGTTCTTGTGCGCGTGCCAGAATTCATCGTCCGTGGATTTCACTTCGCGCATTTCGCCGGTGGCAATGAACACGGTGCGCTCGCAGATGTTCGTCACGCGGTCGGCGAGGCGTTCAAGGTTGTGCGCCACCCACAACAACCAGTTGGCGCGCTCAATGGTCTTCGGGTCGGCGATGATGAAGGTCATCAACTCGCGGTAGATCTGATTGTAGAGCGCATCCACCTCGTCGTCCTCCGCGGGGATGGTTTTCGCCGCGTCCACGTCCTCGTTCACGAAGGCGGTGAGGGCGCGATGCAACATGTCGGCGCCTTTATTTGCCATGCGCGGCACGTCGATCAGCGGTTTGAGCAGAGGCTCATCGCCCATGCGGATATTGATATTGGCTATGCCTTTGGCATAATCTCCCATGCGTTCGAGTTCCGAGATGATCTCAAAGGTGGATGCCAGCAAACGCAAGTCGTGTGCCATCGGCTGTTGCGTGGCGATCAGAATCATCAACTTGTTCTCGATCTCGAAGCGCTTCTTGTTGATCTCCAGATCGTCCTCAATTAATTTCTGGGCGGCTTTCAGGTCCCGTTTTTTCAGATCCTCCACCGAACGATGAATTGCCTGCTCGACCATACTGCCGAGTACAAGCACCTCGTCTTTCACGTGTTGGATTTCAGTTTCAAACGTTTGTCTTGGCATAACTACCTCATATCCATTCGTTCAAGAATTTTTTGATTGTAACCGAATCCTGTTTCAACCGTTGCGGCTTTTCAACAATATGGCAGGTTGGACTCTTTGCTCTTCAAGCCATTGGAGTATCCGCTGTTCGATCTGGTCGCGCACGGTTCGGGTGAATTCAAGCCGTTCCAGATCGCTTCCCTGAAATTTGGCGGGATCGTCGAAGGACCAATGCTCGTGCTTACCCATGTTGAGGAAAATGGCTGGGCAATTCTCCTCGGCGTCTCCGCAAACCGTGATCGTGTGGGCAAAGACCGTTTTTCCCAAATATTCTTTCACGCCTTTGGATGTTTGTCCGGCCATGTCGAGCCCGCGTTCTTTCATCGCTGCAAGCGCGTCGGGAAAAATAAAGCCCTTTGGTTCCAAACCTGCGCTATAGATCTCGAAATGATCGCCCGCATACGCCCTCAGAAACGCTTCTGCGATCTGACTGCGCGCCGAGTTGCCTGTGCAAAGGAACAACACTTTTGGTTTGCTCATATGGAATCCAATTTCTACCCAAACCTACCCGTCACATAATCTTCGGTGCGCTTGTCTTTGGGATTCGTGAAAATTTTATTGGTCTCGTCGAATTCGATCACACCGCCTGCGCGTTGGTCGTCGATCATCATCATGGCGGTGAAGTCGCTTGCGCGTGCGGCTTGCTGCATGTTATGTGTGACAATGATAATCGTGTAGTTCTTCTTCAACTCCTGCATCAACTCTTCGATGCGCAAAGTCGAGATC
>CAYPCK010000039.1:0-10362 GCA_964409185.1 uncultured Anaerolinea sp.
AGACCGGCACGCAGGGCGGATTGTCGCATTGCATACATGGGTGAGGGATGAATTGACGCTTCACATTGGGGTACGTTCCAATCTCACGTTCTATCACGGGACGATATACCACCCCAGGCGGGAGTTTGTTCTCCGCCACACATGCAATGGTGCAGGCGTGACATCCCACGCATTTGCGCAAGTCAATCACCATCGCCCAGCGGCGATCCTTGGGCGCCTTTTGCAGGGCGCGCTCAAGTTCTTCGTACATGCGGACGAGAGTGTCTTTGGGTTCTTGAGCCATAGAAAAGTCTCCTTGAAACAAGAATTGGAAAAAATCTGATAACACAAGGTTGTTTTCTAAGTAGTCGGTCGAAAATCATTGGACGCCCTGTCGGCGTTCTCTTCCGCCGACGGTGCCAATGGATTTCTAAAAACATACGATTGAAGACTTACCAAATAAAAAATTCTTTTAGCAGAAAAAGTCCGCATCTTTTTTGGGGTTGGTCGGGAAAGTCCTGACTTGAGGAAGATGCCATCGCCGTCATAATCCATTTCGGTTTCGTAAGCGGCGAATATCAAAAGATCGCTCCGATGGAAATCAATACGTTCTTCATATTCATTGCGGCATCTCCTTTCTTTCTGTTGGCGTTTTGTTGCCACGACAACTCAATTAAAAATACAAGGATTTGGATGGCTTACGTCATAAATTCTACGTGAGTGTAAGGTTAAGAGACAGTTAAATTCTTTCCCAATCAGGGTGACAAATGTCTTAAGTCGTTTTTCACGGATACCTCGCATACACCTCCTGACTGCCCTCTGCCCTAAACAAAATTACGTTGTATGGCTCTGGCGCGGTACCCTCTGTTTCCATGCCGGGCGAGCCGATGGGCATCCCCGCCACTGCCAAGCCAAGCGCGTTCGGTTTTTCCGCAAGCAAACGGGTGATCTCTGCAACAGGCACATGACCTTCAATGACATAGCCACCCACGATGGCGGTGTGACATGATTGAATTTCAGGAGGCGCCTGGTATTGGCTTTTGATCGGACCCATATCCTGCACATTGTTCACGGTCGCATCGAAGCCGTTATCCTCGATATACTGAACCCAGTCTCCACAACAACCTCAGGTGGGCGAGCGATATACGGTGATCGGAATCCCCTCTTTTGTGCCTGTCCCACACGCCGACAAGGTGAAAGCAATCACTGTGAGCATGATAATCAGTTTCTTCATCCGATGTTCTTTCAGGAGAGCAATAATCCGATCCCGGAGCCAAGCGCGAAAAGAAGAAAGGCGAGCAGCGTGGCCGCCTGCGCCGGGATAATATTGCTGGTGGTTTCTGGATATTGAATCAATCGCTTCGCGGCAGAGTAAGCGGGAATAACGGCGATCAGCCCGAGCCAAACCATGAAAGGAAATTGAAAGAGAGGCAGGGCAACCGCAAGGGCAAAAGTGACCGCAAGAAGTCCCAAATAGATTCGGCTGGCGCGGCGGCGTCCCCACATCACGACGAGCGTTCGCTTATTGGCAGACAGGTCCGCATGAAAATCTGGAAATTCATTGATCAGCAGGAACAATCCGATCAGCAACCCGAGCAATAGCGAAGCCGCAATAACTTCGATTGAAACCGCCCCGCGCTGGACGAGATATGTTCCGGTGGCGATGAGCGGTCCGTAGCAGATCGCCACAGCAATCTCACCCAGCCCGCGATAGGAAAGTTTGATGGGCGGAGCGTGATAGAAAAATGCGAGTGTCACTCCGGCAACGCCGATCCAAAAGACGGATGGCTCGCGCCAAATGACGATTGCCAGCCCCGTGAGACAGCCGACTAAGTAACCGGCGAAGGCAATCCCGGCGGTCTGGCGACGGGTGAGCAGGTTGTCCAGCAGCACGCGTTTACCACCCGAAAAGGGCGAGCGATCCTCCTCGCGCACAGCTTTGTCGTTCCCGCTGTCAAAATCGAAGATATCACCGGATGCGTTTTTGGCAACCTCAATGGAAAAAATGCCTACGATGGTGAGAACCAGCCAGCCGAGGTGAAGCGATCCGTCTGCCGCGGCGGCACAGGCGCCGAGGAACATCGAAGCGAACGAGGCAAGTGAAATCTTCGGGTCGGCGAGCCGCCAAAAGCCCTGAAAAAAATTTGATTTCATATGACCTACTTTCGTATGACGATTTTTTGATACAAACCTCCGAACAAGGTCTCTTTTCGTATGCTTGAGGGGGTAAATCCGCTTGGGAGCCACTCTGCGATTTCGTGCTTCCAGGTATCCAACGCGAATGGTTCGAGCAACCGGAAGAGAAGCGGATAGAAATAACGAAAAGGATTCCCCATGTGAGGTTTGTGAAACTCCACGATCACCAGTCTGCCGCCCGGTTTCATCACGCGGATGACTTCGTTCAACGTTTTTACACGGACGACGGCTGGCATTTCATGAAGCAGAAAGAAAAGGATCGCCTGGTCGTACTCCTCGTTGTGGGCAAAGTTCAGGGCGGTAGAGTCGCTTAGGATCGTTCGCACGGGTGCCGCGGCGGGAAGTTTCTTGCGAACATTCTCCAATTGAATGGGGAGGACGTCCACAATATCGAGCGAGCCGCCTACGGCGATGCGCTGTGCCAGGCGTGTAGAAAAATCGCCATACACGCAAGCCACCTGGAGGGTGCGACCGGGGATGACCTGCCCCAACTCATTCAGCGCGTCATCCCGCAATTTTTCAAAGTTGCCCCACAAGATCAGGTTGATGACCCACTGCTTCTCGAAGAAGCGCACCGCTCTGGGGCGAATATATGCCCACCAATACGTCTGTTCAAGATACTCCGGGGTGATCGCCGGTGGAAAGGGTTGGTCGTTCTCTTTTGCCAGGGGTAGTGTTGTTCCATTTTTTACGGGCTGGAAGGCAGTTCGGTACATGATGTTGCTTCTCCTTTCAAGACGCGCGTTTATTCGCCCACGCCGCCAATGATTCCGAGAATGCCGACGAGGGAGAGCGCAAGCCAAAAGATAAGCAGGAGGAGGTTAAGAATCCTCCTTGCGAGTGAACTGGATGCGAAATCGAACAAAACTTGCCGTAGCCCGGTGACCCCATGCGAGAAGGCGAACGCCAGCAGGAGGGCATCGTACACGCGCCAGCCGACCGTCGCCCATCGTTCCGCTACAAGATTGAGCGTCACATTTTCGGCTCCGACGATGAGCGTAGTGAAGATTGTATGAAACCAGACGAGGGGGACGAGCAGAATGGCGCTTAAGCGCATGTATTTCCACGCGCGCAGGTCGAGGGTGGGTTTGATGTGAAGGCGCCGGTTATTCGTAGCCATGAGAGTACTCAAATGAGGTGGAGACTATGCAGAACCATGATGACCATGGCTGGAAGCCAGAGGAGGAAGGCAATGATCCAGGTGGCGCGGGCAGAATGAAGGGCGGAGGGAAGCGTCCATAAATCTGGATGGAAGAGATCGAAGTAGGCGATCCGGTATCCATTGACGCCGTGAAAGATGACCAGGAATGCCATGAAGATCTCAGAGACCAGCCCCGCTGGGGATCTCAACCCGGCATTCAGCGAATCGTAGACCTGGGGCGCGTAATGCGCGGTCGATTCGAGCAGGATGTGCATGCTCAGAAAGACGAGCGTGCCCAACCCGGAGATGCGGTGCATGAGAAATGAATAATGCGCCAACCCCCCCTTGTAGTGAATGTATCCTGACACGCCGTTGACGAACTGTTTGATCATAGCGAACGTGCCTTTGGATGAATGTTGCTTAGAGAATGAATTTTCTCAAAAGAACGTCCATCAGCAAAGAAAGAATGAAGAGCGAGCCAAAGGTGCGGTTGTACAGAAACCCAAGCGGCGCAAAATACAGGGGCCAACCGCCCTGACCTTTAGGAAACCCCTCGGGGCATTCCGCCGGTTTGGGTTTGAGGAACGCCGGGGCAACCTGCTTGAACCTTGGCAGGGCTAAAAATGTAACAAGCAGTACCGGCGAAAAACTGCCGGTGGCAACCAGGTGAAGGATGAGAAAGTAGGGTAGGACCATCATGCCCAGCACGGCATACCGAGATGCTTTCTCGCCCAGCAGGGATGGCAGGGTGTGGATGTGCTTTTCCCGGTCGGGTTCGAGTTTATCGATGTGTTTCCCGAAGATGACCGTGGTTACGCCGAGAGCGTAAATCGTGCTGGCGATCACAACATCCCAATTCCATGACTGAGTGATGACATAGTATCCTCCGCCCACCATGAACGGTCCCCAAACGAGGAAGACCGCCACCTCGCCGAGGGCAATGTATTTCAGTGGCCAGGTGTAAAACAGCAGGAAGAACGCGCCCGCCCCGATCAGGAACCAGGAGGTTGTGCTGAAGTCGCTTTTCCATGCAAGGTAAAGACCGCAGACCAGCGCCAGCAGGATCGTGGCAAGAAAATACAGAAGGTGCTGGCGTTTGGTCAGCAGTTGATCATCCAGAGGGTGTGGACCGTACATGGTGCGGAAATAGTTTCCCCGATCCACCCCGCGGGCGAAATCAACATAATCGTTCAGCAGGTTATTGCTGGCATGGGCGAAAGCCAGTCCAATGGTCAGGGCGAACCATGGCAGGAAGTCGAAGGCGTTGTCGCGCCAGGCAAACAGTCCCGCCAGAGCCGCCGACATGACGGTCATGACGAGGACAGCCGCGCGGGTCGAGATCAACCATTTTGAAACAATGTCCAGCCCATCCCATTCCTGTTTGGAGACATTGGGGATAACGGTGAGAGCCTTTCGCCACATTGTGAGGTTCATTGTACGCCCTTTTCCAGCTGCCTTATGTTAATTGCGCGAAGGAGGTGCTTTTCAGTTTTGCGATCAACTCATTTTGCGCGTCGCACCAGACGGGGCGGATGGGGCAATGCTCCTCGAACACACAAACGCCCGTATTGTCCACGCACATGTTGAGTTGGATGGGACCGTCGATCGCTTCGATCACTTCCAAAAGCGTGATTTGTTCCGGGTCTCGCGCGAGCGAGATGCCGCCTCGTGCGCCACGGGAGGTATGAAGCAAGCCAGCCACCGAAAGTTGCGAGATGATCTTTGCCAGGAACGAAGGCGGGATTTTCTGTTCCCGGGCAACCTGGCTGGTGGCGATACGTTGCTCTTTGCCGGCGCGTGCCAGATATAAAATGGCTCGCGTGGCATAGTCGGCCTGGCGTGTGATTTGCATACAAACCTTCCTTTACTGGCTGGCTGGTCGGCGTGACATTCCGATAATTCGGATATTCAAAATCCTCGATACGAGTGTATTTTGGAAGGGAGCGTCCGATAAGTGACAGATGTCATCAAAGGGGATGATGAAGCGCGTCCCGCCGGGCTTGACGCCTGCCTCGCCCTCGGCTATATTAATCCCCGCCCCCCCGGAGGGGGTAAGAAAACCCCAGCGCGTCGTATCTTGACAGCAGAGGAAATCATGGACACGGAACTTACACTCCGCCGATTGAAAACCATCGAGGGACACCTGCGCGGCGTCATCCGCATGGTCGAAGGGGACGCGTACTGCATTGACGTGATCCGCCAGATTCAGGCGGTGGATGCCGCGTTGAACAAAGTCAGTACCCAGATTTTGGAGAATCACCTGAACTCATGCGTCATCACCGCGATTCAAGGCAACGACAAAAAGGAACGCCAGCGCGTGTTGAAGGAGATCACCGAGGTGTTCGAGATGTCGGCAAAGGTGTAGGATGAGTTTCGTTTCGCTGGATCAACTTCAAACGGCGCATGAAGCGGTTTGTCCCAGCAATGGGAAGTCGGGCAAACGCGTGGACTCGCTGATCGTTAAAGCGATGCTAAACATCCCGCTCGATGTCTTGCGGAACGTGGAATATCGTTTTTGCGTTGATCCCGATTGCCCGACCGTGTATTACAGCGCCGACGGCTTGCAGGAGTTCGCCGAAAGCGACCTGCGGGAGCGGGTTTACCAAAAACACCCGAACGATGCGGACGTCCTCGTCTGTTATTGTTTCCAACATTCCCTCGGTGAAATTCGCGCGAATGGGAAACGCGTGTACGCAGAGATCGATC
Source organism: uncultured Anaerolinea sp. (assembly GCA_964409185.1). Taxonomy (GTDB): domain Bacteria; phylum Chloroflexota; class Anaerolineae; order Anaerolineales; family Villigracilaceae; genus Defluviilinea. The sequence goes on from CAYPCK010000039.1 coordinate 6,023, forward strand.
GCGGCGTCAGAAACGGGCAATGCGCCTGCGATATTCGCAACCCGCAGGGCAGTTGTTGTTTGGGTAACGTGAACTCTTTGGTGAAACAGCCCCAGTTCAATCATTAGATTTCAAAGGAGTTATTAAAAATGTTGAAGAAAATTATCCCCCTCGTCGTTCTGGCTGCCGTGTTGACCGCGTGCGGCGGCGGCGCAACTCCCAGTACGAACCTGACTCTGGAAATGTCGGACTTTGCGTATGACCAGACCTCCATCACAATTCCGGCAGATCAGCCGGTGCAGATCACGCTGGTGAACAATGGCTTGGTCGAACACGACTTTGTGATTGAAAAGATCGACGCGGACGTTGTCCTCCGGCAGAATGGCGGTACCGAAACGCACCAGATGCACGGGCAGGAGCAGGAATTTGACATCCACGCCTCCGCGCAAACAGGCGAGACTACTATCCTGGAAATTACCGTCCACGAACCGGGTGTCTATGAGATATTTTGCTCTGTGGAAGGACACAAGGAAGCCGGCATGATCGCAGAATTGATCGTTGCGCCTGCCGCGCAGTAAATAAACCCTCAAGGAGAAAACCATGACTACCGTTACCTATTCCGTCCCCGCCATGCACTGCGACCATTGCACCCACACCATCGAAATGGAAGTGGGCGAGTTGCAGGGTGTTCAACTCGTCAAAGCCGATTTGAACACGAAGAAAGTTCAGATCACGTTCGACGCGCCAGCCAGCGAGCAGAACATCAAGGCATTGCTGGCGGAGATCAATTACCCTGCAGACGGTTTGATCGCTCTTTGAGGAAGTACGTAATACCGAGTACGAAATTCGACCTGCGTATCACGTAAAGAAACTGCATGACCTCTTCCAAACAACTCACACTCCCCATCACCGGCATGACCTGCGCCAACTGTGTTGCCACCGTGGAGCGCAACCTCAAGAAACTCGACGGCGTGAATACGGCTGTCGTGAACCTTTCCTCCGAACGCGCCACCGTGGATTTCGATTCCGCCAAACTCGGTCTCGCTGACATGATCGCGCGCGTTCAACGCGCGGGCTACGGCGTTGCCACAGGCGAAGCGGACCTCGTGATCAAACGTCTCGCCGACGACAACGACGCGCGACGCCTTGAAAAGGCGTTGCTCAAACTCGAAGGAGTGATCGAAGCGCAGGTGAACTATGCCAATGAAAAAGCCCGCGTCAATTATGTGCCGACGGTTGTCACGCAAGCCGAGCTGCGCCGCGCCATAACGAACGCCGGTTTCGAGGCGGTCGAACTCGGCGGCGAAGCGGATGACGCCGAAGCCAAAGCGCGCGAGCGGGAGATCAATGAACAATTCCATTTGCTTATCATCGGCTTGATTTTTTCCGTTCCACTGTTTATCTTTTCCATGTTGCGCGATTTCGGCATCCTCGGGCATTGGGCGCATGACGAGTGGGCGAATATTGTCATGATGATCATCGCCACGCCCGTGCAGTTTTACGTGGGCTGGCAATATTATGTGGGCGCATATACATCCCTGCGCAACCGGTCCGCCAACATGGATGTATTGATCGTTCTGGGGTCAACGGTTGCCTATTTGTACTCGGCGATCGTGGCACTGGGGATTTTGGGCGGGGAGGTCTTTGGGTTTACCGAGCCGCATGTGTATTTTGAAACTTCCACATCCATCATCACCTTGATCCGTCTTGGGAAATATCTCGAAGCCCGCGCCAAAGGCCGCACATCGGACGCGATCAAGAAACTGATCGGACTCCGCGCCAAAACCGCGCGCGTCGTTCGCGCCGGAGCCGAAGTTGAGTTGCCCATGGACGAAGTGCGCGTCGGGGATGTGGTGCTTGTGCGCCCCGGCGAAACGATCCCCGTGGATGGTGTGGTGATCGAAGGACGAAGCAGCGCGGACGAATCCATGCTCACGGGTGAATCGCTTCCCGTTGAAAAGAAACCCGGCGACCCGGTCATCGGCGCGACATTGAACAAACTTGGGATATTGAAATTCGAAGCGACGAAGGTCGGCAAAGAAACCGCGCTCGCGCAGATCATCAAACTGGTCGAAGACGCGCAGGGGAGCAAAGCCCCGATTCAAAAATTAGCCGACCAGGTATCGGCGGTATTCGTGCCGGTGGTGATCGGCATTGCCATGCTCGCCTTTGCGGGCTGGTATTTCCTCGGCGATCCCGGCGATTTCACACGAGCCATGATCAACATGGTCTCCGTGCTGGTGATCGCCTGCCCATGCGCCATGGGGCTTGCCACGCCGACCGCCGTCATGGTGGGAACGGGTCGAGGCGCCGAGATGGGCGTGCTGTTCAAAAATAGCGAAGCACTCGAACGCGCGGGGAAAGTGAATGTTGTGGTGCTGGATAAGACCGGAACGATCACAAAAGGTCAACCGGCGGTGACAGATGTGGTGATGCATGGAAAGTGGAAAGTGGAGGAAGTTCTTCGCTTTGCCGCCTCGGTTGAGAAAGGAAGCGAGCATCCGCTGGGCGAGGCGATCTGGGCAGAGGCGACGAGTCGAGGCTTGGGTTTGGTTGATCCCGCCGGGTTTGCGGCAGAGGCGGGGCTGGGCGTGCAGGCTGAAATCGAGGGGCGAAGCGTTGCCGTGGGCAACCTCCGCATGATGACCATGCGGAATTACCCGATGAATGGCTTGGATGCCGAAGCCTTCCGCTTACAATCTGAAGCGAAGACTGCGATGCTCGTGGCGATTGATGGGGAGGTGGTTGGCGTGGTCGCGGTGGCGGATACGGTGAAGGAAAATTCAAAAGAAGCGATCGGTGAATTGCATCGCATGGGCTTGAAGGTCGCGATGATCACGGGCGACAATCAAAAAACCGCTGAAGCGATCGCGAAACAAGTCGGCATTGACCACGTGCTCGCCGAAGTGTTGCCCGAAGGAAAATCATCCCAAGTCAAGAGTCTCCAATCTTCAATCTCTGGTCTCGATACGCTCGCAACAAACGCTCGCTACTCGACCACCAACATCGTTGCGATGGTCGGCGATGGCGTCAACGATGCCCCCGCGCTCGCCCAAGCGGATGTCGGCATTGCCATTGGGACCGGAACCGATGTTGCCATGGCGGCCGCGGCTGTGACCCTGATGAGCGGCGACCTGCGCGGCGTGGCGCGAGCGGTGAATCTTTCGCGCAAAACGCTCGGCACGATCAAACAAAATTTATTCTGGGCGTTTTTCTACAACGTGGTGCTCATCCCCGCCGCCGCGCTCGGGTTTCTCTTGCCCGTGCTTGCCGCGCTGGCGATGGCGTTCAGCAGTGTGTTCGTGGTGACGAACAGTTTGAGGTTGAGAGCGTATACAAGTAAACAAGGAAACATGTAGACAAAGAAGATCGTGTTTCCGTGTGAACCTTTGTACCTGTGTATGTGTTTACTTGCGTACCTGTATACTTGCCCCATGCCAAAATACTTCACTCTTACCGAAGCCAATGAAGCTTTGAAAATCGTCCGCCCGCTCATGGACGAGGTGATGCGAATCCGCCGGCGAATCCTCGCCGACCAGCCCGAGATTTGGTCCGCGGTGGAAAAATCAGCGGGCAACGGGGGTAACCCGGCGGTGAGTAAATTGGTATTCGATTTTGAACGATTCGATTTGTTGATCCACAAAATTCACGACACAGGCGCGCAGATCAAAGATATCAACATCGGCCTGCTTGATTTTTCTGCTCTGAAAGATGGTCGCGAAGTGTATCTGTGCTGGCAACATGGGGAAGGCGATATTGCCTACTGGCACGAGGTCGCCGATGGTTACGCGGGCAGGCGGGGGATCGAAAGTTTTTAACCGTGGCAGATTCGAGTGGATGAACGAGCATCGAGTGACAAGAGAAAAATGAACAAAGGAATTTGGACGGGGATCGCGGCGTATGCCATGTGGGGGTTCTTCCCGATCTATTGGCGATTATTGAAAGGGGCGCCCGCCTTGCAATTGCTTGGGCACCGCATCGTATGGTCGTTCGTATTGCTGATCGCCTTTATTTTCATCTTCCGCCAGCAGGGTGAGTTCCGCGCGTCGCTCAATAAACGCACGCTGGGAATCTATTCGCTCGCCGCGTTGTTGATCGGCGTCAACTGGTTGATCTATGTGTGGGCGGTGAATTCAGACTTCATCGTGGAAACAAGTTTGGGCTATTTCATCAATCCCCTGCTGAGCGTGCTGCTGGGCGTGCTGTTTTTGCGCGAGCGGTTGCGCCCCGCCCAGTGGATTCCCGTCGGCTTGGCGGCGATGGGCGTGGCATACCTGACGTTTGTCTACGGCCGCCTGCCGTGGATCGCGCTCTCGCTGGCATTCTCCTTCGGCGTGTATGGCTTGGTGAAAAAACTGGCG
>CAYPCK010000040.1:0-10307 GCA_964409185.1 uncultured Anaerolinea sp.
TCGATCGGCGTGGAAAAATTCGTGTTGAACACGTCGGCGGTGGAAAACCCTTCACTCATCCGCGGCGCGGCGGACCATGCCGGGAGCCAGGCGGTGGTCATTTCGATGGACGTGAAGAAAACATTGTTTGGCAAATACGAGGTGTTCACGCGCGCGGGAAAAAAAGGGACAGGGCTCGACCCCGTGAAATTTGCCGTTGATGTGGAAAAGCAGGGCGCGGGCGAAATTTTCGTCAACTCGATTGACCGCGACGGCACGATGCAGGGCTATGATCTCGACCTCATCAAGCGAGTTGCCGATGCGGTGACCGTTCCCGTGGTTGCCTGCGGGGGCGCGGGAAATGTTCACCATCTGGCGGAAGCGGTGCAGGCGGGCGCGTCTGCCGCGGCGGCGGGGAGCATGTTTGTGTTTCAAGGTCCGCTGCGCGGCGTGCTGATCAGTTATCCTTCACAGGAAGAGCTGAAGAAAGTGATGCCGTAATGTTGTGTCATTCTGAGGGAGCGAAGCGACCGAAGAATCTCCTATTGGTTCATCGTAGCCAACATCGAGACCCTTCGCTGCGCTCAGGGTGACACATGGTTTGGAGATTGAATGACTTCTGAATATCGAATCTGTACGCGCTGTTTGATGGACACGACCGACCCCGACATCGTCTTCGATGAGGACGGGGTGTGCAATCATTGTCACGACCATGACCGCCTGATGAAGCAAAAAGTTGTCACGGGCAAGGCGGGCGAGGAATACCTGCAAAAACTTATCGAGCAGATGAAGCGCGACGGGCGCGGCAAACCGTATGACTGTCTCATCGGTGTGAGCGGCGGCGTGGACAGCACCTACGTGGCATACCTTGTAAAGAAAATGGGGTTGCGTCCGCTCGCGGTGCACATGGATAACGGCTGGGACTCAGAACTGGCGGTTAAAAATATCGAAGAGACACTCAAGCGCCTCGGCATTGACCTGCACACCGAAGTGCTCGATTGGGAGGAGTTTAAGAGTTTGCAGGTCGCGTTCCTCAAAGCGTCCACGCCTGATTCGGAGATTCCCAGCGATCATGCCATCTGGGCTGTGCTTGGCGACCTCGCCGATAAACTCAACGTGAAATACATCGTTTCAGGGTTCAACGTGCGCACCGAAACACACTTGCCGCGCGCCTGGTCGCAGGGACATTTCGATTGGAAGTACATCCGCAGTGTCTTCCAGCAATTTGGGCGCGGAAGACTCAAGACCTTTCCGCACATCGGTTTCTTCACCTACTATCGCCGCCTGCTCGCGCATCGCCGCGTGGATATTTTGAATTACATTGATTTCAACAAGACCGAAGCGATGAAGATCTTGGAACGGGAACTCGGCTGGCGATACTACGGCGGCAAGCATTACGAGTCGATTTATACGCGGTTTTATCAAGGCTACATCCTGCCGACCAAATTCGGTTACGACAAACGCCGTTCGCATCTTTCCAGTTTGATCTGCTCGGGCGAGACCACGCGCGACGCCGCCCTGAAGGAATTGGATAAGCCGACGTACCAGCCCTCCATGCAGGAGGAAGACCGCGAGTACGTTGTCAAGAAGCTTGGGCTTACCGATGACGAGTTCGAGGCGATCCTCAACGCGCCGAAGAAAACGTTTTGGGATTATCCATCCTACGGGCGCATCGTCGAAGGTCCCGCGTTGAAATTCTTGTACAACCTCGGGCGCGATTGGTATCGCGCGAGACAAAAACGCGTCCATCAGGCTGAGGCGTAAATGCGCATCGCGTACGTCAGTCTGCATTGGGCGCGCACGAAACATTCAGGCGTGGGGAAGAAGATCCAAAACCAACTCGAAACGTGGCGCGGCATGGGGCACGAGGCAAGGGTGTTCATGCACGCATCCGCGGGCGAGCCAGCCGAATCGTTGATCGAAGCGCAGGTCATCCCGTATCGCGTGAGCGGAAAACTCCAGACGGAATTCAACCGCATCCGCGCGGCGCGTCAACTTATCAAGGCGGTCGCAGCGTTCAAGCCCGACATCATCTATTTGCGATATGGAATTTACGTCTACCCCGCGCATCGCCTGGTGCGGGTTGCGCCGGTGGTGGAGGAGATCAACACCAACGACCTGACCCAGCACGACGATCTAGGCGGAATTTACAGTTTGTACAACCGATTCACCCGCGGGATTTTTCTGCGCCGCGTGCGCGGACTGGTGGCTGTCTCGCGTGAATTGGAAGTTTCCCCCGCCTTTGCCGCGTACCGCAAACCGACGCACGTCATCGCCAATGGCATTGACCTCCTCGCGTTCACGCCTCTGCCCGCGCCGTCAAACGAAACGCCGCGGCTGGTGTTCATTGGAAGTCCCGGATATCTCTGGCACGGCGTGGATAAACTCGTGGACTTCGCGCGCCGCTTCCCCGATGTGCAACTCGACATCGTCGGTTACGACAAACTGCCCGAGTTCGAGCCGTTGCCCTCGAACCTGAAATTGCACGGTTATCTTTCTTCTGACGAGTATTTGCATGTACTTGCTCGCGCAGACGTGGCGATCAGTTCGCTGGCGTTGCACCGCATTCAACTCGAGGAGGCTTCGACGCTCAAGAGCCGCGAGTGCCTTGCGCTGGGGCTTCCGCTCGTGGTTGCCTACACCGATACGGACCACGACGAGGCAGGTTTCGATTTCCTGTTGAAGATTCCCAACAAAGAGGATAACATTCACACCCACGGCGAAGCCATACGAGACTTTGCCTATCGCATGCGCGGCAAACGCGCGGACCGCGCCTTGCTCGAATCGCGAATCGACTCGAAACAAAAGGAAATCATGCGTTTGAAGTTCTTCGAAGAAATTTTGCAAACCAAGGCTGGGAGTCGTTGATGCCGACAAGCAAAGCGTTATTCCAGCGGCTTCTCATCATTGCCCTCTCCACAGCGTTGTTGAGCGCGGCGGGTTTTGAGTTTTACAACATCACCTGGGGGACGGGCGTGTGGCTGGGCGAATTTTCGCTTAAGTGGGGAACGGCGTTCTGTCTGTATCTCCTGCTTGCCGTTGCAGTTTTGGAATGCATCGTCCTCATCCTTTGGGGAAATGGAAGAATCCTTTCGGTTGTTTCGAATCTGGCGGATGATCGCAATAGACTTGGCGCATTCCGTTGGGCGCTCGTCGTTGCGCTGCTTCTACTGCCGGTTTGGATGCTTCAATACACCGCCTGGGGACTCGTCCTGCGCGGACAATACCTGCGCCTGCTGTTGTGGGCGGTTCTGGGGATGTGCATCGGTTGGCTTCTCACGAGCTCGCGCGAAAAAGCCATTTCGTTCAACGGGTTGTTCTCCGGGCTGATCCTGATCTCTGGAACGATTGTCTTCGCCATCTCGCTGGCAGACGTGACCGCCTATCCGTTTTCGCTCGGCTGGTCGGAGGGCAACCGCTTCTGGGATTACTCGATCCTGTTTGGGCGCGATATTTACATCTACCCCGAGGACCAACCCATCACCGTCTTGCTCGATGTGGGCAGACAATTCATCGGCGGGATACCCTTCCTATTCCCGGGGCTAACGATCTGGCAGGAGCGCCTGTGGATCGGGCTGGGCAACGCCGTGCCGTATTTCATCCTCGGATTGGTTGCCTTCAAAACCAAAAACGCGATTCGTTCGCACTGGCTCCTTGCCGCCGTGTGGACGATGCTCTTCGTCATTCAAGGACCGATCCATCCGCCGTTATTGTGGTGCGCCATCTTCGTCGCGTTTGCGTGGGGGAAACCGCTGTGGCTGGCGGCGCCGATCATCTTTGCGACGAGTTATTTTGCCGAAATCAGCCGCTACACGTGGATGTTCGCGCCGGGCATGTGGGCGGCGATGCTGGAGTTCAGCGGCGCTTCACTCGAGGGAGGGAAGCTGAGTCGCTCCACGTGGACGCGGACGCTCTCCGTCGGCGTTGCAGGCATACTCGGCGGATATGCCGCGCCGTTCTTCCTTCCCGCATGGATCGCCGGGGTAACGGCATATCTGAGCGGGCAGGCCCCGGACGTATCCAGCCTCGGCGGCGGGGTCACGCTGGCAGGCGTCGGCTCGGAGGCGTCGTCGCAGGCGTTGTTGTGGTACCGCTTGTTCCCCAATGCCACGTATCGTTATGGAATTTTGTTCGGCTTGCTTCTCGCTGTCGGACCGTTGATCGCGGTCTTGATTTATCTTTCCTCGACGCGGCGGTGGACGTTGACTCTCTTGCAAAAGCTCGCGATCATTCTGCCGTTGCTGGCGTTCTTCGTCGTCGGCTTGATCGTCATCGTGAAGACGGGCGCCGGCGGCGACCTGCACAACATGGACATGTTCATCCTCGGCTTGCTGTTCGCCGGCGCCGTCGCCTGGAACGCCGGCGGCAAAGAATGGGTAACGAAAACCGACGGGACTCCGTCATGGGTTCGCGTTGCGCTTGTGTTGGCGGTGACGATCCCCGCCTACATCCCGTTCAAAGTGATGCGCCCGGCGCAAGTGGCGGAGGAGGATATGACGTGGGTGATGACCCTCGCCGATATCCCGCCGCAAGGACCATTCCCGGAACTGCTCCCGTATGAACAGGATGCGGACAAAGCGCTGATGGGTATTCAACGCGCGGTCGCAGAAGCCGCTCCGCACGGCGACATCCTGTTCATTGACCAGCGGCAACTGCTCGCCTTCCGATACATCGAAGGGATTCCGCTTGTGCCCGAGTACGACAAAAAAGTATTGATCAATCAAGCCATGAGCGCGGACGAAGCGTATTTCAAAACCTTTTACCACGACCTCGCCTCGCAACGCTTCTCGCTCATCGTCAGCAACCCGCTCCATGAGCGCATCCAAACCGAGGCGGATAACTTCGGCGAGGAGAACAACGCCTGGGTCGAGTGGGTCTCTGCGCCCGTGTTATGTTTCTACGAACCGCTCGACACGCTTAAAAAAGTGCGTGTCCAACTGCTCGTCCCCAAACAGGACATCTCCGCCTGTTCGCAATATCTACAACCATAGGAACACACATGCCCATCCCATTCAACAGACCCACCCACGTCGGCGCCGAACTCGAATACATCAAACAGGCGATCCAGTCCTCGCATCTTTCGGGCGACGGCAGTTTCACCAAAAAATCGCATGCCATCCTCGAACAGGCGATGAACGTCCCGAAAGTGCTGTTGACCACCTCCTGCACGCATGCGTTGGAGATGTCCGCGCTGTTATTGGATTTGAAAGAAGGGGATGAAGTCATCGTCCCCTCGTTCACCTTTGTTTCGACGATCAACGCCTTCGTCCTGCGCGGGGCGAAAGCGGTCTTTGCCGACATTCGGCCTGATACGCTCAACCTCGACGAATCCAAACTGGAGGCGCTCATCACCCCGCGGACGAAAGCCATCGTCGTCGTGCATTACGCCGGCGTCGGCTGTGAAATGGATGCGATCATGGAGATCGCGAACCGTCACGGCATCCCTGTTGTGGAGGATAACGCGCACGGATTGTTCGGCAAATACAAAGGCAAAGACCTCGGCACCTTCGGCGTGATGGCGACGCAATCGTTCCATGAAACAAAGAACCTGACCTCGGGGGAGGGAGGCGCATTGCTGATCAACGAAGAGAAATATTTCGAGGATGCCGAAGTCCTGCGCGAAAAAGGGACGAACCGTAGTCGCTTCTTCCGCGGGCAGGTGGATAAATACACGTGGGTCAATCTCGGTTCGAGTTACCTGCCCTCTGAAATTTTGGCGGCGCATCTGTTTGCCCAACTCGAAAAGCGCGACGAAATCCAAGCCGCGCGCAAAAAGATTTGGGAAACCTACTACAAGGAACTTGCCGATTGGGCGGAGGAGAACCACGCGCGGATGCCGTTCGTCCCCGCGCATTGCGAGCAGACGTACCACATGTTCTACATGCTTTTCCCCAGCCTCGAAGCGCGTACAAAAGCCATCGCCCACTTGAAGGCGCGCGGCATCACCGCCGTCTTCCACTATCTGCCCCTGCATCTCTCGCCGATGGGCGAGAAGTACGGCGGCAAGCCCGGCGATTGCCCGATCACCGAACGCATCAGCGACCAGTTGATCCGCCTGCCGTTTTACACCAACATGACCGCAGACGAGCAAAAGACCGTCATCGCCGCGCTGAAGGAATTTTCTGTGTGATTCTTTACCCGGTGGTTGAGTAGGGGCGGGGTTTTCCCGCCCCGTATCGAAACCCGCCGCCTACTCGACCAACAGAGTATCATTGAAAATATTGTGAACCTCCCCTACCTCCTCCCTCGCATCTTCCGCCGCTTTGTGCCGCATTCCGTCATGCGGTTCATGCTCCTGCGCGGCATCATGCGTCCCGGCTACGAGACGCGCAACCCCGCCGGCGCGGTCAAACGCTACGTGGATGTGATCGCCTCGCGCGGGCTTTCGCTCAAAGGCAAGCGCGTTCTGCTCTTCGGCTACGGCGGCCGCTTCGACATCGGCTTTGGCTTATTGAAGGAAGGCGCGGCGCATATCATCCTTTCGGATAAATTCGCCGAGCCCGATGAACCCCATAACCGTAAAATGTTCGGCGTGGAGGACAAGTACTTCTTCGCCGATTCGGGCGGCTTGCGTCCGCGCACCGAATGGATGACGATCAGCCGGGAGGACATCCGCGAGTCGCATCTCGAGCCGGTCGATTTCGCGCTGAGCAACTCCGTCTACGAGCATCTCGACGATGTGCAAGGCGTCACCCGCGCGCTCGCCGCGTTGACGAAACCGGACGGGGCGAACATCCATTTTGTGGACTTGCGCGATCATTTTTTCAAGTATCCCTTCGAGATGCTGAAGTTCACCGAAGCCGCATGGAAGCGCTGGCTGAACCCGCCCAGCAATCACAACCGCTACCGCCTGTGGGATTACCGCCGCGCGTTTTCGGCATGCTATGAAAATGTGGAGATCGAGATTCTCTTTCGCGAGGAGGAGACCTTCAAGAAAAACATGCCGCGCATCAAACCGGAATTCATCAGCGGGAATCTGCTTGAAGATGCCGCGACCAAGATTCAAGTGGTGGCGACGAAACCGAAATCATCCGGTGGTTGAGTAGCCCGAGGCGATTGCCGAGGGCGTAACGAAACCACCGATTTATAGAAAAATCTTGCTTCAAGGTTTCTTTTGAAAACTCGTTGGTTTCGATACGGCGGACAAGCGCCGCCTACTCAACCAACAGATTCTTTTTGAGCGATGAATTTATTCCTCCCTCCCTCCCGCTCCACCTTCTGGCGGACGATCCTCGCCGTCACCGCCGCGCTCTCCCTGCTTTCCATTCTCGATCTGTTCGCCTCCGCGCAAAAACTCGGCGTGGGCGTCTCCACCAGCGTCACATGGCTGGCGGGAGTGTTTTTGTTTGCGGCGATCGCTTTGCTGGCACTGCTGGGACTGGGGATCAGTTTTACGAAAAAGGCAGACCAACTGTGGGGTCGGATCGAAGCGTTGGGTTTCATCTCGAAATTCTTTGGCATTCTCTTCATCTTCGTCGCGCTGATCGGCTTCCCGTTGATCGTTTCCAATTCGTTTTTCAAAACCGTGCTGGGCGGCGCGGGTTGGATTCATTTGTTCGTATTTTGGATGTTCAGCATGATCGGCATGGTTGGCGTAAAAAGTTTGCGGAACATCGAATGGCATCTCGCGCTAACCGTGTTCATTCTGCCGCAGGCACTGTTGCAACTCACGCTCATCAACCTGCCGCTCCTCACGGCGTACCCGTTCGCGATGGGCTGGTCGGAGACGAGCCGTTATTATTACCCCGCGTTGTTCTTCTCGGAAAAAATCTTCGGCGAAAAACTTTCACTGCCGATCCTTCACCCCACGTTGCATTTTCTTTTAGCCATACCGTACTTGTTCGATGCGCCCTTGTGGATGCATCGTTTCTGGCAGGTGTTGTTGCGGTTTGCGCTGGTCGGCTTGATGATCCCCGCGTTGATGAAACGACTCGCCATTCAGAATCGCGCGCTGAAAATTTTTATCGGGATGTGGATGTTCCTCTTCCTGATGATGGGACCCATCTATCTGCATCTCACCGTCCCCGTGCTGATTCTGCTCTTCGGCTTTTCGCTTCCTCGCCCGACGCAAACTTGGTTTGCTCTCCTTTTGGCTACGATCTGGGCTGGGACGAGTCGCATCAACTGGTACGTGATGCCCGGCATGATCGCGGCGGTGTTGTATTTGCTCGAAACTCCATACAATGGAAAAAATTTCTGGCGATACATTGCCAAGCCCGCGCTGTGGTTCATCGTCGGGACGTTGACCGCGTTCGTTTCGATGCAGGTGTACATCGCATTTTCGGGCATCCCGAACCCTGAAAACTTTTTCACCAGCCTGTCTTCGCCGTTGTTGTGGTATCGGCTTTTGCCGAACGAATCGTACGCGTATGGTTTGCTCCCTGCCGCGTTGTTTGTCTCCCTCCCGATGTGGATCGTGCTGATTCAACAATTCCGCTCCCGCCGCGCAGACTGGCATCCCCTTCGTATGTTTTTCATCCTCGCCGCGTTGCTCGCGCTCTTCCTCGGTGGGTTGATCGTGAGTCTCAAGATCGGCGGCGGCGCAGACCTGCACAACCTCGACGCGTATTTCACCATGTTGTGGATCGTGTTTTCGTATCTGGTCTTTGCGCGATACACTGCTGAAGGCAATCGTACAGCGGAATTCATTCCGCTAAACTGGGGCAATGCGATGGCGGTGATCGTCATACCGATTTTGTTCATCACCCAAACGAACATCGGATTCAAAACCTACGACCCCGCCCACACCGACAATGCCTTGCAAACCCTGCAATCCGAAATTGACCGCGTGAATGCCGAAGGTGGCGAGATTCTTTTCATCACCCAGCGGCATCTCATTTCGATGGGGATGCTTGAAAACGTCACGCTGGTTCAGGAATACGAGCGCGAAGAATTGATGGAAATGGCGATGTCGAACAACGAGGAATTTCTCGCGATTTTCAAACAGGACATGCAGTCCCAACGCTTCGGCCTGATCGTGGTGGACCCGCTGACGTTCAAAATCCTTGCCCGTCGCCGCGCCTTCTCGGAGGAGAACAACGTGTGGGTGCGCGGCATCATGCGCCCGATTTTGTGCAACTATCGCTTGGATATTTCTTTCCCCGAAGATGAGATCGCACTCTACGTGCCGCAGGAGGGAGAGAGGGTGTGCCCTTAAGTGCTTGATGAAACCCCAGAGAGGATCGCGTAGCATCCTCGAAAGGGACAACACCTTCTACTGCCGAAAGAGTACGGATGAATGCAGTATGATGAAGGATGAATTTTTTTCCAGTTGCAGGGAAGTGCCCGTCGCCGAGTCTCCCCAATAACTCCCAAGTTCGCAACCCAACTCTCCCTTGTCGTATTTGGGGGAGATGTTCCCTTCGACACGGCTACGCCAGTCAGGGTAAACTCTGGACAAAGGGGCAGCAACCCATCCCGCCGATTAATCGTCATCGCCGCCTGCATCTCTTGCCCTGACGTAAACGTCTGGGCTGCACCTACGAAGTCCGCTCAAGCGGACTAGCCGACTTCAGTCGGCTTTGTTTGAATAGCAGGGACGTTTACGTCCATGCGCGCCCATCGCCGAGTCTCCCAAAATGGAGAGAAGCCAAATCCGCCATGAACCGAAACCTTGAATTGGAAACCCGTCACAGCCATCAACCGACCAGCCCCCTTCCCACATCGTCCCCTTGTGGGATTTGGGAAGGGCGGGGGGATAGGTCCCTCTGCAACTCTTCCCTCCCCCGTTTGGAAAGCAACTTTGAAAACAGGGTAAAATACGATCATGAGATTCGAGTGGGACCCCGCCAAAGCCGAGAGCAACCTTCGAAAACATGATGTCAGTTTTGATGAGGCAGTGACTGTTTTCAAAGACCCACTTGCATTTATCTTTGATGATACGGACCATTCAGAACAGGAACACCGCGAGGTCATCATTGGCATGTCGACTTTGCGAAAAATGATTCTTGTATGTTTTGTGGAAAGAGTTGAAAATACCGTTCGAATCATCAGCGCCCGTCCAGCGACGCGGCAGGAAATCAAAGATTATGAAGAAAACGCCCACAACCAAAACCCGTAAAGTTCAGGAAATGGCTTCCGAATATCGCTTTGACTATAAAAAGGCGAAGCCGAACCGTTTTGCCGCGCGGATGAAAGACGAGCCTTTGATCGTTATGATCGAGCCAGATGTGGCGAAGGTTTTCAAGTCGTCCGAGCAGGTGAACAAAGCATTACGCGCCCTGATCTCAGCCATGCCAGAAAAGAAAGCGGCGACTCATCGCTGACCATGTACTACCGAAGAAAAATCCTCCTTGCCTTGATAGAAGTTTTTGGTGGCAGTCTCCCAA
>CAYPCK010000041.1:0-10249 GCA_964409185.1 uncultured Anaerolinea sp.
AACTCCGTCTGATCCGTGAAATCCGTGTACAAATATCCTCATTTTCGGTTCTTGAGAGAGTCATGCATTTGTGAAACCAATCACTTGACAGGGCGGGTTTTCTGTGTGAGAATTCAAAAACTGAATGCTCCCATGACTGAAATCAAACCTCACGAATATTCCCTGCTCAACGAGATCGCCCAGGATTCGATGGTGACCCAGGCGAATTTATCCGACCGACTCGGGATCGCTGTTGGAAGCGTCAATTGGTACATCAAACGCCTCATTCATCGCGGCTGGATCAAGGTCTCCCACCTCGACCGCACACGTCTGAAATACGATCTCACGCCCGAAGGAATGGCTGTATTCACCCAACGCGCATTGAACTACGCCCGCGATTCGCTCAAGGTGTATGGGAGTCTGCGCGAGCGGGCGAAATCGCTCGTGAATGAATTAAAGCGAGATGGAATCCATCGCGCGTACATCGAAGGAAGTGATGAGATGATGGACATACTGCGTCTCACCTGTATCGAGGCTGGAATTCAATTGCTTGATACGCCGAACGGTATCGTTTTGAAGGCGGTCGGGCAGGAGTATGGGGTGATGAAGAAAAACAACAAAGAAAGGGAGGGCTGATGGGAATCCGAATCCACGCGACAGCGGAAGTTTCAGACAAGGCAGAGATCGGAGAAGGCTCGAGCATCTGGCATCACGCGCAGGTGCGCGAAGGGGTGAAGATCGGCAAAAACTCGATCATCGGCAAGGGTGTGTACGTGGATGCCGGCGTGCCGATCGGCGATAACGTCAAGATTCAAAACTATGTTTCTGTTTATCATGGCGTGGTGATCGAAGACGGCGTCTTCGTTGGACCTCATGTCTGCTTCACCAACGATATGCGCCCGCGCGCGGTCAACCCGGATGGTTCGCTGAAAGCCGCCGACGATTGGGTGCTGAGCGAGACGCGCGTCAAAAAAGGCGCGGCGCTCGGAGCCAACTCCACCATCCGATGCGGAATCACCATCGGCGAGTGGGCGATGATCGGCTCCGGCAGCGTGGTGACGAAGGATGTCCCCGCGCATGGGCTGGTATTCGGCAACCCGGCAAAACTGCGCGGGTTTGTCTGCGCCTGCGGCGAGGTGTTTGAAAAAGATTCGCAGTCCGATGGCGCTGTTGCGTTGAAGTGCCCAAAGTGCGGGCGAACGCACGAAATATCGGTGAAGGCATGGGAGATGACTCAATGATTCACATGGCAAAACCACAAATGGGGGCGGAGGAAAAGCAGGCGGTGATGGAAGTTCTGGACTCCGGCATCATCGCGCAGGGACCGCGCGTCAAGGCGTTCGAGGAGGGCTTCGCCGCGATGTGCGGCGTGAAGCATGCCATCGCCTCGTCCTCGGGCACGACCGCGCTGCACCTTGCCATGCTCGCGCATGGCATTGGCGCAGGCGATGAGGTCATCACTTCCGCGTTCACCTTTATCGCATCGGCGAACAGCGTGTTGTTCACCGGCGCGAAACCGGTCTTCGTGGATATTGACCCGCGCACCTTCAACATGGACCCGGCACAAATCGAAGCCGCGATCACGAAGAAGACGAAAGCGATCCTGCCGGTTCACTTGTACGGTTTGTCCTGCGACATGGACCCGATCATGAAGATCGCCGAGAAGCATGGGCTGGCTGTCATCGAGGATGCGTGCCAGAGTCACGGCGCGGAGTACAAGGGCAAAAAGGTCGGCTCGTTTGGAACGGGTACATTCTCGTTATACCCGACGAAGAATATGACCTCCGCCGAGGGCGGTATGATCACGACCAATGATTCCACGATCGACGAATTGAGCCGCGTCCTACGCCAGCATGGGATGCGCGTGCGCTATTACCACGACATGCTCGGTTACAACTTCCGCATGACGGACATCCACGCGGCGATCGGGCTGGCGCAGTTGAAGAAGTTGGAGGCGTTCAATGCCCAACGGCAGGCGAACGCCAAATTCCTGAGCGACAACTTGAAGGGCGTCCGAACGCCGTTCGTTCCCGAAGGGCAGACCCACGTCTTCCATCAGTATACGGTTCGAGTCCCAAATGGGAAACGCGACGCGCTTCGCGCATACTTGAATGAAAACGGCGTCGGTTCCGAAGTGTATTACCCGGTGCCGATCCACAAGCAGAATTTCTATGTGAAGGAATTGGGATACGACCAAAGCCTGCCCGAAACAGAATTTGCAACGACCGAAGTGTTGTCTCTGCCGGTGCATCCCGCGCTTTCACCGTCCGACCTCGAAACCATTGTCGGGGCGGTCAACGACTTCATGGAGAAGCGCGCATGAAAGTCGCGGTCATCGGCGTCGGCACAATGGGCAGGCATCATGCCCGCGTGTACAGCGAACTGCCCGAAGCGGATCTCGTTGCAATTTCGGATTCAGATTCGATCCGCGCGGAATCCACGGCGAATAAATTTGGGATTCGCTTTTACACCGATCATCGCGAGATGCTCGAGAAAGAGAAACCCGATGCAGTCTCGGTCGTTGTGCCAACCGCCATGCATGAAAAAGTCGGCATGGATGCGCTCGACGCCGGCGTGAACATTTTGATCGAGAAACCGATTGCCGCAACCATCGAAGAGGGCAAGCGCCTCATCGAAAAAGCGCGCGCGATGAAGAAGCAATTGATGATTGGGCACGTGGTGCGCTTCGACCCGGCGTTACAGGCGCTCAAGCAAAAATTGGATGCCGGTGAACTCGGGCGAATCTATCAAGTCTTCTGCCGCCGCGCCGGTCCGTTCCCCACGCGCATCCAGGATGTGGGCGTCGTCATTGATCTCGCCCCGCACGATGTGGACGTGATGCGATACCTCACCGGGTCGGACCCCATCCGCGTACATTCCGAGACCGAACAACGGATTCACACCGACCATGAAGATCTGCTGTGGGCGACGCTTCGTTTTCCCGACGGGGTGATCGGCGGACTAGAAATCAACTGGCTCACGCCGACGAAGATTCGCGAAGTGCTGGTGCTCGGCGAACGCGGCATGTTCCGCGCCGACGCGCTCACCCAGGACCTGTATTTTTACGAAAACTCGCTCGTCAACGATGTGCAATGGGCGACGCTCCAAACCATCAAAGGCGTAAGCGAGGGAAGTATGACGCGCTACGCCATCCCGCGTTTTGAACCGTTGAAAGCCGAATTGCAATCTTTCCTCAAGGCGCTTCAGGATGGAAAACCCGTTCCCATCTCCGGGGAGGATGGACTCGCCGCCTTGAAGATTTCCCTCGCCCTCGTTGAATCTGGTCGAACCCATCAGGTGGTGGACTTTCAATGAGCCTGAACGACCTTCGCATCCAAATCGAAAATAAGACTGCGCGCCTCGGTGTTATCGGACAGGGATATGTTGGTTTGCCGGTTGCCGTATTGTTCGCTGATGCAGGTTTTGAAGTGAAAGGCGTGGATCTTCGCGCTGACCTTGTGGAAAAGATCAACGCGGGAATCAACCCGATCGAGGGGAAGGAGCCGGGGCTGGCGGAGTTGCAGAAACGAGTCGTTGAGTCTGGGCGTATGCGCGCCACAACGGATTATGGTGAACTGAGCGACCGCGATATTTTCCTGATCGCCGTCGAAACGCCGGTGGATGACAATCATATTCCGCGCTACGAGGCGCTCCGCGCCGCATTGACCAGCCTCGCAAAAGTGATGAAGGATGGGGCGCTAGTCATCGTTGAATCCACGATCGCGCCGCGCACCATGCACGACCTCGTTTTGCCGTTGCTCGAAGAAAAAAGCGGAAAGAAACTGAACGAGCACTTTTATCTCGGTAATTGCCCTGAACGCGTGATGCCCGGAAAACTTTTAAAGAATTTGCGAACTATGAGCCGTGTGGTCGGCGGGATGACCCGCGAAACTGCCGATGCGATGATCGCTCTGTACAGGCACATCGTCGAAGCCGATCTCGACCCGGCGGATTGCATTACTGCCGAGTTGGTGAAAACGGTCGAGAATGCCTACCGCGATGTACAGATCGCGTTCGCGAATGAAGTCGCGTTGGTCGCTGAAGCCGCCG
Organism: uncultured Anaerolinea sp.; assembly: GCA_964409185.1. Taxonomy (GTDB): domain Bacteria; phylum Chloroflexota; class Anaerolineae; order Anaerolineales; family Villigracilaceae; genus Defluviilinea. The sequence continues at coordinate 4,030 of CAYPCK010000041.1, forward strand.
GCGGCGACGTGTGGAAGGTGCGCGAACTGGTGAATAAAAGTCCCATGCGGCAGATGCATCTGCCCGGCGCGGGAGTCGGCGGTCATTGCATCCCGAAAGACCCGTGGTTGCTCGTCCATGGGGCGGCAGAAAAAGGCGTTGCGTTGCGTTTGATCCCTGCCGCGCGCGAGATCAATAACTCGATGCCCCTGCACATGGTCAAACTGCTGGAAGATGCGCTTGCGAAAGTTGGCAAACCCATCCTCGACGCGCGTATCGCCGTGTTGGGTTATGCTTATCTCGAAGACAGCGACGACACGCGCAACAGTCCCACCCGCGCGCTTGTTGCGCGTCTTTACGAACTTGGCGCGCAGCCGGTGATCCACGACCCGTGGATTCCCGAATACAACGGCGACGTGTATGAACGCGTCAAAGGATGCGACGCGGCGGTGGTGATGGTGGCTCATAGCGCGTATAAGGAATTGGATTTGAAGAAGTTGAAATCCGCGTTGAGGCTGCCGGTGCTGGTGGATGGGAGGCGGGTGTTCGAGGCGGAGCAACTGCGCCACTCGGGGCTGACCGCTTATCGAGTCGGTTCAGCTTTCCACGTGTAATCATCCAAATGTTCAAGAACCACGTGATTGCTAATTCATTGGGCAGGCGTATGCGTTCAGAAGTTTATGACCCCGAAATCCCTGTTGTCCGCCGCGCGATCAATGCAGCAGCCCTAAGGATGGTAAGGATAATTAATTGGTGCCGATTGATGGAATTTCATGAAACCGATGTTGCAAACGGTTGTATGTGAGCAAATTGGAAAGGAGTAATTTTTTGTATGGCTTCACAAAAATCATTTTCGATCGAGCGTATCAAGCCGCTCATTAAACGAATTCTCGGATATGTCAAACCATCCTATTATTTGAAAGGTTTCACAGATCGCCGAGCCGAAATAGACCAGGTATATCAAACCCGACTACAGCGAATTGTTAAACTTGATCAGCCACTGGTATTAATCTCGCAAGTTCAACGTTCGGGTGGGACGCTGCTCTCTCAACTTTTCGATGGACACCCACAGTGCCATACACATCCTTTTGAGTTGCAAATTGGACATCCGCAAAAATGGAATTGGCCGGATCTGGATATAAAGGGGGATCCCGATACCTGGTTTGCGAGGCTGTTTGAGAGAATATCGCTTGAGTTGTTTCAAGAGGGCTACTCGAAATATTCACGCAGCCAAAATGAATCCCCGGACACCTACCCTTTTCTCTTGCTGCCAAATCTACAAAGAGAACTATTTATGCGCTGCGTCTCTTCGACAAAAATATCTTCACAGCGAGACATAATAAATTGCTATATGACGTCTTACTTTAATGCCTGGTTGGATTATCAACAACTCTATGCGCAGAATGTCAAGTATATTGTGGGGTTCACTCCTCGGTTGGTTATGTACCAGGAAAGCTTGGAATGCTTCTTCAGGGATTACCCCGATGGCACGTTGGTGTCGATTTTACGCGAGCCTAAAAGTTGGTATTCTTCTGCTCATCGGCATAGCCCCAGGGATTATCCCGATCCGAACGTAGCCGTACAAGTGTGGAGGAAGTCCGCAGAACAAATAATCAGAAGCAAAACGGATTATGGAAAAAAGGTGTACCTTATTTCTTTTGAGAATATGCTCCATGATGTGGAGGGGTGCATGAGGTCGTTAGCCGCCTACTTGGGCATTGATTTCGACAACAGGCTTCTGTCTCCTACGTTCCAGGGTATGAGCATAAAAGCCGACTCGTCTTTTAAAGTGGATCGACATGGGGTGATTGACGCTCCGCTTCATCGCAGCAAATATTTGAGCGATGAGGAAGTACAATTCATCGATTCTCAAACATCCGACCTTTATCAAACAATCATCGGACAGGTGGATTGGTAGAAAAGCAGGCTGAAGGATAGACCGGATCTGTGATGATGGTTTTCATACAAAGTTGGGTTGGAAAAAGTTCGCTGTCTGGCGCCTCGCTCATCGAACAACCTTTCCGCCATATCGGGAATGGAAAGGTGCTCAATGTTTCGGCGTAATGTAATTGCCAATTTTTTCGGCCAGATCTTGCCAAGTTTATTTGCTTTCCTGTTTGTGCCAATCTACATAAACTATTTAGGTGTGGAAGCATATGGTTTGATAGGTATTTTTACCTCATTTGTGGCGATCATTGCGATTTTGGATCTGGGTTTGAGCACGACTGCGAAGCGTGAAATGGCTTTGAGGCGAAGCCAGTCTTCTTTAGCGGGGGAAACCAGAAATATTGTCCGCACAATGGAAGTCGTGTATGGGTTCGTGGCATTATTAATTGCGTTAGGTTTTCTTCTAACTTCCGATCGTTTGGCAGGAGCTTGGATAACCGCAGAGGGGCTGCCTCAGCAATCGATTAAATCGGCAGTGATTATTTTTGGGATAACCCTGGCTTTGCGCTGGCCCGTGGCTCTTTATAGTGGCGTGCTATTGGGATTGGAAAGGCAGGTGTTGTATAACGTGCTTGTAATTCTTGTATCGAGCCTAAAAAGCGTGGGGGCTGTGCTTGCCGTCGTGTTTTGGTCTCCAACCATTCTCACGTTCCTGTTATGGCATCTTTGGAGTGGGCTGATTGAGATTCTTATGATGTATCTTGCAGCCTGGGGCGCGCTTCCTCAAACGCAAAATATGATACGAGCCAAATTTGATGTCAATTTGTTAAAAGAGTTTTCGAAGTTTAGCGCATCGCTGTCCATTAATTCGATCAGTGTGGCGGTCTTGAAACAAACTGACAAGATCATGTTGAGCGGTTTAATGCCCCTTCAACAGGTGGGATATTATTCCATCGCCTATTCCGCCTACGGTGGGATGAGCATGCTGGGAATCCCGATCTCAGAAGCGTCGCTACCAAGATTTAGCAGCCTAATCGCCGATAACAAATTTGAAGAATTGGCAGAAATCTATCACAAAGCCTGCCAGTATCTATCTTTTATATCTGTGCCTCTAGCAAGTGTGGTGTTTTATTTTTCTTATGACATTTTGTTGGTTTGGACGCGATCTGCTGATGTTGCGGACAATGCCGCGGTATCCCTGTCTTTATTCTCGCTGACCTATGTGTTCAATATGATGCGGCAAATACCGTGGAGATTGCAACTCGCTTATGGAGTTACCCGCTTGATGGTTACTTACAACCTTGTCGCAATGCTGTTGTTGTTTCCAGTAATGTACGTTTTGATAGGAAAATTTGGTATTAATGGTGCTGGCATAGGCTTGTTCCTCGCTCAGGCAGGCTATTATTGTATAATGCCTCACTGGATGCATCAGATAATCCTTCCCGCCCATAAATGGCGTTGGTACATTTACGACACTTTATTGTTCATTGTTTTGGGGTGGTTGATTTTTGGAATGGCGTATCTCGTGAATGTTGTTTGGCGAAACTTGTTGTTTTCTTCCGTTGCACTTGCGCTGTCATTCGTGTTGTATATTGTTGTGTGCAATAAAATTTTTCCGACGATTCATTTTTTCTTGGCGGACAGTTTTCAAAAATTCTTCCGTATTTTCTCAAATGGTTCTTGAGGTTCGAATGAGGTTGTTAAAATACTTTAATCCTCTCGTTAAAAATTTTTTCCGTATGGTTCGCTGGGTTGGATTAAAGATGCAGGCGGGTTTCCGATTTGTGGGTGTTGACCTTTACCCGCGAAAGATTGGCTATCACTACGTCCCGGATATTTACGGACATGCCGCCTTCAAGCAGATTCCTCTCACCGATCTGCCGGTCTTTGGAGAACTGGCTTCGCAGGTTATCCGGGATCAACGATCCACGCTTTATTATGACCGCTTGCACGTGATTTTTCAGGCGCTTGCCAGCCTGCGATCGCGCTTCACGTCGTCCGAAAAACTCAACTCGGTGGAGGTCGGAGTCTATAAAGGCGGGACGAGTTACTTCATTGCCTCCGCTTCGAAGCATTTCGGATTGCAGGCGACCCATCACTGTTTTGACACCTTCGAAGGACATGCCGCGCAAGACATCAATTCATCCGTCGACCCGGAGCATCTCCCCGCCATGTTCAGCGATACGGAATACGAATCCGTGAAAGAATACTTGAGCAAGTTTGGAACTGTGCATGTTTTTAAAGGACGATTTCAGGATACCTGCGGCGAACTGCAGGGCAAGCAGATCCATTTTGTTCATTTCGACGTGGACATTTACGACCCAACCCTATTCGGGCTTAAATTTTTCGAAAACCGCATGACGCCCGGCGGGGTAATCATCGTGGACGATTACGGATTTATCACCTGCCCGGGAGTGAAAAAGGCTGTTGACGAATTTGTCGCCGCGACGCCCGGATATTTTTCAATTTCACTGCTCACGGGTCAGTATTTGTTGGTCAAATTGGGCAAATAGGAAATTGAACATGACCAGAACTCTCACTATCGACTCTTTCACCATCTCCGACGACTCGGACTGCTACGTCATCGCTGAGATCGGTCACAACCATCAAGGCAGTTTGGACAAGGCAAAGCAGTTGTTCAAAGCCGCCGCGGAATGCGGGGTGAACGCCGTCAAATTGCAGAAGCGCGACAACAAGTCGCTGTTCACGAAAGCCGCGTACAACAAACCATACGAGAACGAGAACAGTTTTGGCGATACGTACGGCGCGCATCGCGAAGCCCTCGAATTCGGGCGCGCTGAATTTGTGGAGTTGAAACAATACGCGAAGGAACTCGGCGTGACCATGTTCGCCACCGCCTTCGACATCCCCAGCGCGGACTTCCTCGCCGAACTTGATATGCCCGTCTACAAGATCGCATCGGGCGACCTGAAGAACACGCCCCTGCTTCGGCATGTGGCGAAGTTTGGCAAGCCGATGATCATCAGCACCGGCGGCGCGGACATGCGGGACGTCCAACGCGCTTATGATGCCATCATGCCGATCAACCGGCAACTCGCGATCCTGCAATGCACATCCTCGTATCCCGCCGAACACCACGACCTCAACCTGCGCGTCATCGAGACCTTCCGCGCGGAGTTTCCCGACAACGTGATTGGCTTGTCTGATCACGAGAACGGCATTGCCATGGCGACCGCCGCGTACGTGCTGGGCGCGCGCATTGTGGAACAGCACTTCACCATCAACCACACATGGAAGGGTACGGATCAAGTCTTCTCACTCGAACCCATCGGCATGAAAAAACTCGTGCGCGACCTGCGCCGCGTGCGCGAAGCCTTGGGTGACGGGATAAAACGCGTGTATCCCAACGAGGTCGCTCCCATCTCCAAGATGAGCAAAAAACTCGTCGCAAGCCGCGACCTGCCGTTCGGTCATGCATTGACCGCGGCAGACATCGCCATCAAGTCGCCGGGCGACGGCTTGCCGCCGTATGAATTCGATAATATCCTCGGCAAAACCCTCAAACGTTCTCTTGCCGAAGACGATAACGTCATGTTCGAGGATCTGGCATGATTCCCGAAAAAATTTCCAACTGGATCGGCGGCGAGGAGCGCCCTGCGGTTGCCGGTCAGTGGTTCGATAAATGGAACCCCGCGAACGGACAACTCCTTACTCGCGCCGCCCGTTCACGCGCCGACGATGTGACTGCCGCCGTCCAGTCGGCGCGACGCGCCTTCGACGGTTGGTCCTCCACGCCCGCCGTCCAGCGCGGACTCCTCCTGCACAAACTCGTCGTCGCGATGCAGGATCATCAAAATGAGATCGCGGCCATTGTCGCGGCAGAGACCGGCAAATCCCACAAAGACGCGCTCGGCGAAACCGGCGGAGCCATCCAATGCGGATTGTTCTACGCGAGCGAAGGTCAACGACTCTATGGTCGCACAACGACAAGCGGAACGCCGAACAAATACGCGATGACGATTCGCCAACCGATCGGGGTTGCCGGGTTGATCATTGCGGCGAATACCCCGATTGCGAATGTCGCATGGAAAATTTTCCCGGCATTGATCTGCGGCAACACCGCGATTCTCAAAGCCTCCGAAGATACGCCCGCCGCCGCGTGGATCGTCGGCAAACTTGCAAACGAAGTTGGCTTGCCCGATGGTGTGCTGAACATCGTGCAGGGATTTGGCGAGGAAGCCGGTGCGCCGCTGGTGGAACATCCTGATGTCGGCGTGATCTCGTTCACCGGCTCCACCGCAGTGGGGCGCTTCATCCAACGCGCCGCAGGGGAACGCTTCGCGCGCATCTCGCTCGAACTGGGCGGGAAGAACGCGCTGGTCGTGTGCGACGA
>CAYPCK010000042.1:0-10202 GCA_964409185.1 uncultured Anaerolinea sp.
TATGATATTCGTTCCCCCATGAATTCGCGATCATCTGACCGACAAAGTTGTATGATTGCCCGTTGTTGGTGGAGCGGCAACTTAGAGCCGAATGATACGAGGTCCAGGAGGAGAAAGCGGCGCCTTTTTCTGCGGCAATATCCTGCAGGCCGGCGTTGAACTGATTGACCAGGGAGCGGGTGGGTTCAGCCCAGTTCTCTTGCGAGATATCCATGATCAAAATATTTCCCGGCGCGATCCCGGCATCGATCATCCGCTGGATGTTGGTTTCGTAGGTGGCAAGCAGGGCAGGGACATCGGGCGTGCTGCCGACCACGTACAGATCGTTCGAGCCGATCATGCTGATGACCCTGCCGATATTCCCGTTGTTGAAATCTTCCAGCACATCGTCGGTCTGCGAGGTCATGTTCAGGCGGATGGTTTCACCGCTCCAGGCATTGTTGTACGGCTGGCAGGGCATGCCGCCAAAGTTGACGCCGCGAATGACTTCGAGCACCTCCGTCCAGGTGTAGGAGGTCTCGTCGCCGCGCCCGATGCACTGATAGGGCTGGGTGGCGCTATCGCCGATGACGCCCACCCCTGAAGGGATGGCGGATACGCTGGAGGGGAATGACACCAGAACCAGCGTAAAGACCAACAGAAAAAGGATCGCTTTTTTCAACATCATGTCTTCCTCGAGAGATTTGTCTTCGTTTTGTATACGGATTTCACGGACAGCACGGAGAAACACCTCTTTTTATTAAATGCCCTTTTTCGTGAAATTCAGCGTAAGCCGTGCTGTCCGTGTCGAAAAGAGTAATTAAGAATCGCTCTCCAAGGCGTACCGCATGCCCGCAGTGGAACTGGCTCCTCAAACTTGTTCCATGACGATGGAAGAATTATAAGGTAACAAACCCCCCTGAACCTACCGGAAAGTTACACCCCCACAGACTGGCTTTCACTCATCCCGTTTGATCTGGAACGTGTCGAAGTCGCGCGCCACAGAGGTGTTCGAGAAAACTTCCTGTGCTTCTTTAATCACGTCTTTCTCGCGATAGCGGCGCGAGATGTGGGTGAGGATTAACTTTTTGACTCCCGCCTGTTTCGCCAGTTCCGCGCCCTGCCGCGCGGTGAGGTGATGGAACTGCTTCGCCATCTCCGCTTCTTCCTGAAGATAGGTCGACTCGATCACCAGCGCATCCGCGTCGCGGCAGACTTCGAGGAGGTTGTCCGTCCGACCCGCGTCGCCGACGATGACGAGTTTGACTCCCTTCTGGAGCGGACCCAGCACATCGTCCGGCCTGACGCGTCTACCGTCGGGCAGGCTGATTTCCTTCCCTGCGACCAGATCGCGGCGTTCGGGACCGAACGGCACGCCGAGTTCTGTCGCTTTCTCGTTCAGGAACGGACGGCGCGCCTTGCCCTCGAAAACATATCCCAGGCAGTCCGGTCCGCGGTGGGTGACGGGGAAAGCGGTGACGGTGAAATCGTCCGCTTCGAAGAACGTTCCGGGTTTGATCTCGTTCAAGTGCAGCGGCATGGGCGGCTGGTTGCCTCGCAAGACAACGCCGTATAACAGGTCGTGCACGCGATCCAATGTGGAACGACCGCCATAGATTTCGAGGTTGTCGATCGCCTCCCAACGCAAGAACGTGCTGAGCAGACCGCCCAAGCCGAGGATGTGATCGAGATGCCCGTGCGTGAGCAGGATGCGATTCAGGTTTTTGAATCCCAAATTCGATTGCAGGATCTGGCGCTGCGTGCCTTCGCCGCAATCCACCAGGAAGCGATACTCGTCGTGCTTCACTACCTGCGCCGAAAGTCCGCGCCGGGCAGACGGGGCGGAGGCGGAGGTGCCGAGAAAAAGAATTTCAAACAAGTTGAGTCCTTAACAATTTGCCACAGAGACACAGAGTCACGGAGAATCATTTTTTCTCAGCGTCTCTGAGACTCTGCGGCACAGAATCACCATCGTTTCGTAATTGTACCCCAAATGGAAAACAGACCATTTGTGCTATACTACCAAAAATGCCTCTCAAGATCCCGTTCATCTCGCCGAAATCAAACGTGAAGCCGAAAGGCAAGACGGTGACGCCTCAACGCGGGAAAAATAAGCCGAAGGACGCGCCACACAAGGGGAAGCCTCCGCTTCACGCTTCGCCCCCGCCTCAAGTTGTTTCCGTTTCATGGTGGGATTCGCTCAGCCCCGAGCGCAAACTCGATGTGGTTGGCGCGGTGATGGTGGTGATCGGACTCATCATCGGGGCGATCCTCTTTTATTCACAGCGCAGTGTGGTCATCGGTAGCGCCACCATCCTGCTCAGCCAGATGTTGGGCTGGGGCGTGTACGTGCTGCCGGTCGGTTTGATCCTCATGGGCGCGTGGCTGATCGCGCGGCGCATCGAAAAACTTCCGCCGCTTTCGCTCGAACGCGCTGTTGGGTTGATCCTGTTCTTTTTCTGGCTCCTGGCGGCGATGCATTCCATCGTCGCGCCGGTGGAATTAGCCGAGGAAGCCGCGCTTGATGGCTGGGGCGGAGGCTACGTCGGCAGTCTGTTCGAGCGGTTGTTGTTCAACAGTCTCGGCGCGGCGGGCGCGGTCATCGCGTTGCTGGCGTGGTTGCTCATTACACTGACGATGATCTTTGATATTTCCGTGGAGGATCTGTTCCGCTGGTTCGGTCCGCTCGCGCGGAGGATACGCGGACTACTGGCGAGGCAGGCGTCCCCGGCGGGTGAAGCGTTCCTGCCCGACGAGGCATCCGATGGTTTTACTCCGTTGCATCGCGCGGAACCGGTTGTCGCAACGATGGAAGCCGGCAAGCCGGTGACGACGATGAAATCCCCCGAAGCCATCATCCAGTGGAAATTGCCGGATGTCAAAACGATTTTGGATTCAGGTTCCGCGCCGGAAGTGAACGAAGAATTCATCCAACAGCGTTCGCGATTGATTCAGGAAACGCTCGCTTCGTTCGGCGCGCCGGTGCAAGTGGTGGAGATCAACCGCGGGCCGACGATCACGCAGTTCGGTGTGGAGCCGCTGTTCGTGGAGACGCGCGGCGGGCGGATGAAAGTGCGCGTGAACAAGATCGCCTCGCTCGCCGACGACCTGGCGCTCGCGCTTGCCGCGCCGCGCATCCGCATTCAAGCGCCGGTGCCGGGGCATAGTTACGTGGGCATCGAGGTCCCTAACGAAGAGATGACGCTCGTGGCTCTGCGCGACTTGATCGAAAGCGAGTCGTTCCAGAAAAACTTGAACCCGTTGCGGTTCGCGCTCGGGCGCGACGTGACCGGCAACGCCATCAACACCACGCTCGAGAACATGCCGCACATGCTCATCGCGGGCACGACCGGTTCGGGCAAGTCGGTGTGTGTGAACGCGATCCTCACCTGCTTTTTGTTGAACAACACCCCGGACGATCTGCGCTTAATCCTGGTTGACCCGAAGCGCGTGGAACTGACCGGCTATAACGGCATCCCGCACCTGCTCTCGCCCGTCGTCGTTGAAATTGACCGGGTGATCGGCGCGTTGCAATGGATGACGCGCGAGATGGACAAACGCTATCACATGTTCGCGCAGGTCGGCTCGCGCAACATCACGGATTACAACGCGAAGATGAAGTTGCAGGGCGGCAAAAAACTTCCGTTCCTCGTGATCGTGATTGACGAACTCGCCGACTTGATGATGATCGCGCCCGGCGAAACCGAGCAGACGATCACGCGTCTCGCGCAGTTGGCGCGCGCTACCGGCATCCACATGATTCTCGCCACCCAACGCCCGTCCGTGGATGTGGTGACGGGCCTCATCAAAGCCAACTTCCCGGCGCGCATCGCGTTCGCGGTCGCGTCGAACACCGACAGCCGCGTCATTCTCGATCAGCCCGGCGCGGAGCGATTGCTCGGTCGCGGCGACATGCTCTTCCAGGCGCCGGACGCGCCGGCGGCGGTGCGCTTGCAGGGTGTGTTTGTTTCAGACCATGAAATTCAAAACCTCGTGGAGTTCTGGCGCGCGCAGGTTGGAGCCGCCAACCCGTATGCCGCCGCATCGCAATCCGCGGATATTCCCAAATCAGACGCGCCGCTCAAGCAGACTCCGCTATTCGAGGATATGACCGCCGTAGACACAACGACGGATCCGTTGCTCGTCGAAGCGATCGAACTCGTTCGCAAAGAGGGACGCGCCTCGGTCTCGATGTTGCAGAGGCGGATGCGCATCGGTTATACCCGCGCCGCCCGCCTCGTGGACATGATGGAGGACAAAAAGATCGTCGGTCCGCCGGAGGGGGCGACGCAAATGCGCTCGATCCTGGATTATGGCGCCAGCGGCGCCACGCCGCCGAAGGATGATGGGGCGTGAGGTTTTTAATTTCCTACAAAATCATCCGCCCAATGAGTTTGCCTTGGCTAATCGCTTGCTGAATTCGTCCATGCGTCGCGCTCCCTGTTGAGATACTTCTGGATGTCAACACCTTTCCACATCGCGCCGTGTAGACCTTGCAGATATTCCGTGTAATGTTTGGGTTGTGGAATCAAAACGATCACGCCATCCTGCACATCCACGAGCAGACGGTCGCCTTGTTTGATATTCAATTTCTTGCGCGCAATCTGCGGGATAGAAATAAGATAATTCGCGCTGACCTTGACAGAAGTAGCCATTGAATCTCCGTGCTTGGCATTTTACCAAAATCCCGCCGCCGAAGGACGATGGGGCGTAGTTCGTTTGTTTTACAAACTCACCTTACGCAACCTTGCTCGAAGGCGGTCTGTGACCGCCGTGTTTTGCAAGTTACACCGCAGGGTCACAGACCCTGCGGGAGCATAAACTGCGTAAGGTGAGTTACAAATTGACTTGAAATACGACAAACCAACCGTTGAGAGGGTGTTTCAACGAAAATGTGTTGATTTGCTTCATGGCTTCTCCGCCCATGACAAACTCTGCCTTTTGTACAACGTCTGCCTTTTCCTCATCGCCATGATATGGGACAACAAGATTTAGGGTGTTGTCTTTGATATCGGGGTATTGATGTGAGTTTAGGATATTTCCCTCTGGCTTGACTTCGGTCATAATTCTGAACCGCAGTTTGACCGAGGCTTTATCCACGTTCCGAACGCGGCTGAAATCTTCCTGCTCGGAGAATACTTCATCCAGCCGGGCTCTGACTTCGCTTGGCACGTCGGTTCCCTCTAAATTTTCATCAAGAACTTGCTTGAACGACTGGCGAATAAGTTCCTTCGTGCTGATGGTCTCGAAGAAACTTCCATGCACAAGACAGATCTTCTGCGCTTTTCCTTTGCGCCCGCGAATCAGGTAGTAAACGTCGCGTTCTTCGAGGGAAAACACATCGTCGCCGGCATTTTCCATCTGATGCTTAATTTTCTCATTTGCGGGAAATCGCATGAAGTCTTTTATATTTACCCGCCCGGCAGGGATTGACGATTTAAAAGGAGCGATCAGGTATTTGTTCCTGTTTTTGATTTTTACCATTTCTCCACCGGTAAAAACAGACTTCTCGTCATTTACTTTGATAGAGAAATTGGGGAAGCCTCTTCCGTTTTTTGCGTAGGAGAATGACGAGTAATCAAACGGAAAACTTGAGAGCGTTTTGGACTTCAAAAGTAAGTCTTTGTTGCTTGCAAGATCCCGCCAAAATCTGAAAATTGAATTCATGTAGCGCCTCAAAGCAAAGATAATTGTATTTCAGGATGGTTTTTCGGAGTTGCCTTTTCGGATAATCGAGGAAGGTCATAATTTGAAATAAACAGTTCATTACCTTTCTCGGCTTTTCCTTGCTTGTAATTATTCATCCCGTACTGCAATTCCCACTCGTAGATATTAGCGAATGAAAATTTTCTTCTGATTTCGGGCGAGTCGTCGTAAGTTATTAGCCACGTATGCTTGCACTTTTTAACCTCTCTTGCGAAGTCATCGTGGTTAAATCCAGTGTGTAGAATGCCGTTTCTTCCATATAGCCTTGACTTGGTCGCCTTAAAATAAGGCGGGTCAAGGAAGGTGAACGTTTCTTTACCTCCATTTTTCAAGAGTTCCCGATAATCCAGATGTGTTATTTTTATACCTTCCAAGATGCGCCCCATTCTAGCAACCCGCTCAATCGAAGATTCTGTAAATCTGCTTTCAAATGCAAGTTGGGAATATCCGCCAGACTCAACAACTCCAGAGAAAGTAATACGATTTAGTACAAAGAAACGAACGGCGCGCTCAAACTCCGTCAGTGATGTAGCGTTTACATTAACCAACTCATCGAACAACGCTTGTCCATCCCGTCGCTCTCTTTTGACGTTCAGAACCTCGCGTGCTAGTTTTTCTGAATCAATCTGGGTATATTTCCAAAAAAAATAAAGTTCAGCGTTCAGGTCATTAATCCAAATTTTCAGGTCGGGCTGTTTCTGTTTTAGATAAATAAAAAACGACCCACCACCGACAAATGGCTCTCGGTATTCTGTAAAGTCATTCGGCAGAAGGTATTTCATCTGCTGAACGGCTCGAGATTTTCCACCGGGGTATCGTAAAGGGGTTTTGATAATCATAACTAATTCGACGATACTTGAATTTCAAGATTTTTATTATTGGATGCCTCTAGATTCAGTTTGGAAAGTGTTTCTATTTCTCGTTTTGACACAACTCCAGCATTCAACTCCAGAAACTCCGCTAATATTTCATCGCCACAAGGCATTGACAGAAATCCTCTAACCTTTTTGCCCGTTAGTTTTAAGCGCGTGCGGAATTCTACGGTGGTTGAGTCTAGCGCAAGGTGGTGTAAATTTTCATAAAGTATCAGCTTGAACAATCCATCTTTTACATCAGATAGACTGGGCAAGAAGCCTGCTGATGAATTCTTGGATTCCTGAATTATGTAAATTCCAGTGGCTTCTTCTCTAATTACTTCATCAGCAGTCAAATAATAGATTCCGCCAAGGTAGTTCTCTATTTCAAAGCTTGCTTTTGCACCATCAGACAAATATTCGAACTCGTGGGTCGTTTGAGTCTCGCGAATGGATGCTCCTCTTGAGCCACGCAGGGAAATGTCTCTAAAATTATGGAAATCTCTCATAATAATCGCAAGATATTGCTCCTGAGATTCTCGGTCATGTACTTTTACCTTCGTATTTCGGGAGATGTTCGCGTAACTCTCTAAAGCCAGCCTGTAAATTTCTACGAATCGGCTTCCAACTAAGTCCAGATTCCAGTGAAGAGCACTTTGCTGCTGACCATCAATAATTTGCTGAATTTGTTGGTTCACGAGGGCGCTATTAAATTCTTGGTCGGTAATCTTGTTTTTAGAGAATTGCAGGGGGCGAGCATTTTTGACGGCTTTGTCGTAATATGCCAACACAATATGAACATTCATTAAGTTCATCCATGATATTGTAGAGTATTGAACTCTATCCAAATCGCCGTCCAAGCCCTCGTCCTTAAGAACAGGAATCACTGTTAGTCTTGTCCGTGAATTCAAGGTATTGTAAATTCTTTCAAATGGATAACTGCGTGTTCTTTTGGGTGATACCCATTTCGAGAAGGCAATTTCGCCGCCCTTGTAGAGTATTTTTCCGTATGTTCCGGCTTTATTGATATCGAATCCATCAATACCGTATTCGGGCAGTTCCTCCGTTAGGAATGCCTTGTATTGAATATTTCTGATTTCACCGTGGAAATGAAGGTTCATGGAAGGCTTGTCTCTGAATAATTTGCCGAAAATTTTTGAGAACAGGTTATTCAAGAATTGGAACATTGCTACAAATATTACCCTTTGAATTACTTTTACCTTGTTTTGGCTCTGCTTTGCAGTATACAACACCTCCTCTCAGCCAACAAGCGACCCTCCGATGCTATACTTGCCTCATGCCTCTCCTCCTCGCCGGGCTTGCCGCGATCGCCGCGGGACTCGTCAACGCCCTCGCGGGCGGCGGGACGTTGATCACCTTTCCCATGCTCGTCTTTTTGGGAATCCCGCCGGTCACGGCGAACGTGACCAACACCGTGGCGCTGTGTCCCGGCTACTTCGGCGGGACGTTCGCCCAGCGCGATGACCTGCGCGGGCAGGGCAAACGACTGTGGCTGATCTTGCCCGCCGGCGTGGTCGGCGGCGTGTTGGGTGGGTTCCTGCTGTTGCGCACCGGTGAAAAATTATTCAGCGACATCGTCCCGTATCTCATTCTTCTGGCTTCGGTGTTGCTTGCCGTGCAAGATGCGGTCCGCGCTTGGCTCACGCGCCGACTTGGCGAATCGCACCGCACGCTCGAATCATGGACATGGTTACCCGTCGGGCTCGCCTCGGTCTACGGCGGATATTTCGGCGCGGGGCTGGGCGTGATGCTGCTCTCGGCGCTGGGACTCACCGTCAACGATTCGCTCACGCGGCTGAACGCATTGAAACAAGCGGTGTCGTTCATCGTCAATGTGGCGGCGGCGGTCTTCTTCCTGTTTTCGGGAAGAGTCGAATGGACGGTGGCAGGCGTAATGGCGGTCGGAGCGTTGCTCGGAGGGGTGATCGGGGGCAAACTGGCGGGCAGAGTCAAACCCTCCACGCTGAGGTGGACGGTGGTCGTCATCGGGGTTGTCATTTCAATCGTATATTTTCTCCGCAATTAAACTCTGGTGGTCGAGTAGTGGCGCGTGGTTGTCGCGCCACGTATCGAGATCACCGCTGAGCAAAGCAATTTTGTTATTCGTTGGTTTCGATACCTCCCGCGCCACTGATCACTGATCACCGTTCACTGCTCCTGTTTACTTCTTCATCCTTCCTCTTTCATCATTCATCCTTCCTGATTTATAATCCCGCCACAAATTCCAAAGGAGACCCTCGTGCGGAAAATTTTATTCGTTCTTTTTGTCGCCAGCATTCTGCTCGCCGCCTGCTCCGCGTCCAACACCGACGCGCCGGTCAAAGCCGTGGAAGATTACCTCAACGCGCTCGTCGCCAAAGATGCAGAGCGACTCCCCACGCTCGTGTGCGGCGATTGGGAGGAGGATGCCATCATCGAACTCGACGCGTTGCAAGCCGTCAGCGCGCGGCTCGATTCGGTTGCCTGTTCGCAAACGGGAACCGACAGCGACTTCGCGCTCGTGGATTGCACGGGCAGTATCGTCCTCACCTACGACACCGAAGACCAGAACATTGACCTCTCGACGGTCACGTATCAAGTGGTGGATGAAGGCGGTGAGTGGCTGGTATGCGGAAAGCGATAGGATCAGAGGCGTCCCGCAGGTTTCCACAAATCTCATGCGACAACGATTAAACCTGCGGGACGGTTCAACGCTATGGGACTGACTCAGATCGGCGCTTCGATCCTGACCGCGTTGCTGGTCGGCGCGTGGATGCGCGGTACAAACCGCGTCTTTTTTCTCCTCGCTCTCAGCGCGCTCGCCGTCTTCTGGTTCCAGCCCGCCATTCCCCTCCGTTCCTTCGACTTTTGGATTCCCTCGCTTTCGATCCTCCTCGTAGTGACGGTCTGGTTCATCACCTCGTCCGCCGGCACGTGGAGGGCGCGACAAAATATCGTTGGGCTGGCTGTCCTCGCCGGTGCGGTCGTCCTCGTTGCCCTCACGCGCTACATTTTCCCTGACCCGGTCCTCACCACCACGACCCCGCCGAGACTTGTCCTTGTTCTCGGTTTCATTTTGGCGACTGCGTTTGTCATCGCGGCATTCACGTTTCTTTCGCGCCGCCTCGCCTTCACGCTGACTCTCGCCATTCTCGCGCTCATCGCCATTCTCGTCATTCTCAAATCTCCGCTTCTCTCGTTGCAACTCAGCATCTTCTTCCGCGAACTGACGAACCGCCCGACAGACACCGCCTCCGCCCTCGATGTGCGCTGGCTTGGCTTCTCCTACATTTCTTTCCGCCTCATTCACATCCTGCGCGACAAACAAACCGGGCGATTGCCTGAATTATCTTTGCCTGAATTCGCAACCTATGTGATTTTTTTTCCTTCATTATCCGCCGGTCCCATTGACCGCGCCGAACGCTTCGCCAATGATCTCAAAAAAGACTTCGCCCTCACGCAGGAAGAAACCTTCCTCGCCGGTCAGCGGATCGTGATCGGCTTGTTCAAAAAATTCGTCATCGCCGACGCGCTGGCGTTGATCGCCCTCAACGACGCGCTCGCGGTGCAGGTCCGCGCCACGGGCTGGATGTGGTTCCACTTGTATGCCTACGCCTTCCAGATCTACTTCGACTTCAGCGGCTACACCGACATCGCCATCGG
>CAYPCK010000043.1:0-10050 GCA_964409185.1 uncultured Anaerolinea sp.
ACAATGGGATCGTCCACTGCGGATGTCGCTTCAGGATATCCGCGATCGTTTTATGCGATATGGCGTGCATCTCGTCGGCAAGGTCATCCCAACTCGACTCCCAGCGGTCTTGGGTGGGTTGCACAGACCAAAGCCGTTTTGTGCGAAAGCCGCGCTCATCCCATGTTGTCGCGCTATCGGGCATCAGCAATTTCACATCTTTGTATAATGTCCAGTCCGAGATAAAGTGCCCGTTGACGAGGAGCGAGACCAGTCCCGGGAGGAAAAAATCGTCGGGGGTGAAGGCGCCGGCGGCAACGGTAGCAGGCTCAAGGGTGGAGGCGAAGCGCCCGCGAGGCAGGTCAAAATGGTAGACGAGTATGCTTCCGAGCCAGTCGTTCCACATCGTCCAAGACGCGCCGTTCGTATCGACCCGCAAAAGAATAACCCGCCCCTCCCAGGGTAACTGAAACTCATCGTCATGGGTTGCAATCATCAGTTGATCTTGCACGGTTTGCCAGGGAACCGAATTATGAGGCGAGCCGATCAGCGCGAGCGTCGAGCCATCCGGCATGAGATGCAGGCATTCGGAAAGGGAGGCGTGTCCCCAGATATGCAACGTCGATTCGCCAAGTACGAGCGCGCGCCTTTCGAGGTGATGGAAATGGGAAAGCGCCCGATCTTCGGCTTCGAATGCCCCTGTCAGGCTCGCCGAGGGTAAGCCCCGTCCGATCGTGAATCCTAAAATTGAGCTCATGAATTCTCCTGAGAAATATTGGCATACGGCGCGGGGCGGATCGCTACACCGTGTAATGAGCGATCACGAAAGGCCGATCAACGACTTGATGAACATCGAAACCACGCCGCGGTCAGTGAGATAGCGCGGATGGTTGCGGAACGCTCCCCATAAAAGACCGGGGACCTTTTTTCTACTGCCGCTGCGGAACTGCTGTTCCGCCACGTTGACGAGGAAACTTGCGACCAACCATTTCGCCCCCGAGGTTCCCAAATATTTGCTGAAGGTTTTAGTTAATTCATCCATCTGGCGCAGCACCGCATCGGTACCGCGGCTCATGGCATAACCCAATAATTCATGCGTCCCTTGCTGAATGAAATTTTCGTCGATCTGAAACCCCGCGTCGCGGACGAGGGAAAAATATTTCTCCGCATCGTCAGCCCGGCTCCAGAGCAAGGCGCGTATGCCTCGCACGTAATTGCCGCGGGCAACCGCCCACAGGTAGTTTCCCAGCACATTCGGGATCTCGGTTGGCAATTGTTTGAAGATCGTCTCGAGCAGGGATTCGTAATCATGGCTTTCATCGTCCACGCAGTATCCCATCAGAAAGGTCATGAACAGGGATGGGTTCCCATGGAACAGGCTGGGGGCGCTTTGAGCGATCTCCCACAGGAACTTGCGCCCGACCCCTGTCTCGCGCTGGGTGAAGGCAACGTTTGCCCACATCATGCGGATGACGGAATTCCCCAGTGATCTTAACCCTGAAACCTCCGGGGGACAACGCGGGTCGGAGAAGATGACTTCCTGGCAGGCAAGCTCGTCTTCGCATTTTTTTTCCAGTTGCCCATACCGCCTGCCCGCCTGATAGTTGCGGGTGTGCAGGACGCGGTCGATTCGGGCGAACTTGCACCCCGCCAGAAACAATTTTCCGCACACGATGATTTCCCGTCCGCGCATGGCTTCGCGCGGATACCAAACTTCCTCGAGAAGCGCCCACTTTCGACGGACAACCCAAGCGCTTGGCGGCAGGTAAAACCCCAGCGTCAGTTCACCCAGCGAAATGTTGGCGGGCGGCATGGCTACGGAGCGGGTCGAATTCGACGAGTGTACCTGCTCGAAATACGGGTTGTAGGAAAAACCGACCTGCGGGTTTTCTTCGAGGAAGCGGACGTGCGTTTCCAGTTTTTCGGGGTGAAAGGTATCGTCCTGGTCGAGAAACGCAACGATCTCCCCCTTCGATTGATTGATGCCGGTCCAACGCGCTGTGGATGCGCCGCGATTCTCTTCGTGACGGATGTATTTTACCCGCTCATCGGCGAATTGACGCACCGCATCTTCGGTGGCGTCCGGGGATTTATCGTCCACGACGATCAGTTCGAAATTCCCGTACGTTTGGTCCAACACGCTCTGGATCGCCGCGCCGATGGAGTCGGAGCCGTTATAGGCGGGGATGATGACACTGACAAGCGGGGTATTCATGGGTCTCATTAAACGATATCGGCAAACTGATATTCCACGCGTTTGAAAAACCAGATGCCCGCAATGAAGATCAGCAGGGAAATTCCCGCCGCCGACCACAGGTATTCGCCGGGCGCGCGGTTATAGACAAGCACATCGCGAAACGAGGCGATGATCCCCGACATCGGGTTCAGGAAATACAACCACTTCCATTGCTCGGGCACTAGGGAGATCGGGTAGAGAATGGGAGAGGCGTAAAACCAGACTTGAATCACCAGTTTGAGAAGCGGGTCCACGTCACGATAGAACACGTTCAAGGCGGCGGAACCAATTCCAAGCCCGAGCATGAGCGCCAGTTGGATCAAGAGAATAAGCGGAAGGTAGAGAAATCCCTGAAGCGAGAAGGGTATCTGATAGATCACCAACAGGATCGCCAGCAACACAAATGAAATTGCAAAATCCACAAGGCGCGCCAAAAGTCCCGCCACGGGCAGCGCCACGCGCGGGAAATAGATCTTCCCCACCAGGTTCATGTTATGCACGAGCGACATCGCCATGTCGGTGATCGAAGAGGCGAGCAACGTCCATGGGATTACAGCGGAATAGGAAAATAGGATGTAGGGGATTCCGCCCGTATCGACAGGGACGATGCGCGTGAAGACCACGGCAAAAATGGCAACCGTTGCCACCGGCTGGATGATCGCCCAAAGCCAACCCAGGGCAGATTGCTGGTATCGCCCTCGCAGGGTTCGGACCGTCCAAGCCCATATCAGGTCGCGTGTTTTCTGAAGGTTATTGGTCTGATTGAGCATCGATACCTCAAGCGGATGCGCGGGCGGCGGGCAGGATCTGATGCGTCGAACCCTGACTCCAGGTCCGGTTCGGTTCGAAGACCGCCATGTGCGCTTCGTGTCCTTTGATGGAATTTTTCACTTCAAACCACTCGGACACCCCATAGGCGATTCCATCCGAATCGTCCGCATTCATGATCCATGTTTCCACATAATACATACTGCCAAACAATTGCAACGGGTCGAGTTTGAGAAAGTATTCGCCCTCGCCCTTTTCGATGGACATGGGGAAATGATCGAGATGGGTGCGAATGTTACAGCAAAGCAGTCCGTCGGAGCGGTGGATTAAAATAATGGCATTCGACCTGCCGAAATCTTTATAGGCGGTATATTTTACGCGGATAACCACGGGCTGGTCCGTATGCATTTTGCGGATGGGGTTGCCATCCACGTCGAGCACATCCACGGCGGTCACTTCGATCCCGGCGTTGGCGTCGTCCATGGCGCCCTCCAGCCGGTTCATTTTTTCGATGCGCTTTTTCTCCAAATCCCGGTTATACATCTCAATGATCTCCGCGCTCGTTCCGGAAGCCAGCAACCGTCCGTGATCGATGTAGAGCGCCTGTTCGCAAAGCGCCCGGACCAGACCCATATCGTGGGAGACAAAGATGAGGCTGGTTCCATTATGCAATAGGGTCTTGATGCGTTCGATGCACTTTTGCCGGAACGAGGCATCACCCACCGCCAGTACTTCGTCCACCAACAGGATCTGGGGTTCGATGCACGACGCGACCGCAAATCCCAAACGCACCGCCATGCCGGAGGAATATCGTTTTACAGGCGTATCAATGAACTCTTCGATCTCGGAGAAGGCAACGATCTCATCGTACTTTTTTTGGACTTCCCTGTACGTCAACCCGAGGATGGTTCCATTGAGGTAGATATTTTCACGGCCCGTCAGGTCGGGGTGAAACCCCGCTCCCAATTCGATCAAGGCGGAGAGATGACCGTTCACCTCCACCCTGCCTGTGGTTGGGTTTGTGATCTTCGCAAGCAATTTCAGAATGGTTGACTTTCCGGCACCGTTCGGACCGACTAGGGCGAGGGATTGCCCCTTTTCCATGTTGAAGCTCACATCTTGCAATGCCCAATGAATCTTTTTTTCTGCGGCGGCTCCCCGCCCGCCCACGAAGGATTTGATCCATTGCGAAAGAATGGAGGGCAAACTCGTGCGCGTCAGCCCGAGGTTGTAGCGTTTCGAAACATTTGAAAACCGAATCACAGGTGTCATTAATTAAATCACTCCGAACAAAATATCGTGTACCGCCACGATTCGATGCCGTGGATTCAGGGGCGCTTCTTTTGGAAGTTGTTGTAAATTACAAGCAGGATAATCAGAATGACGATCGCGGGCAATACACCGGAAACCAATACCGTCGCGGGGTTGTTGTTGGCGCCTAAAAAAGGCTGGTCCAGCAAATCTTCAGGGATTTGTGTCGGCGTCAGAGTGGGAAGCGCTGGTATCAGGTTCAAGATCGCAGTAGCAGTTTCGATCGGAGCGGGATAGCCGACCGGGGCTATCTTCTTCCCCTCATCCAATATCTTGTATGTAAACCATATTCCATGAGGCGGGCCGCCGGGATCAACCCTCCAGACCGCCAACAGGACATTCCCCTGCACCACCACCGACCGCACGTCGTGGGCCGGGTA
Organism: uncultured Anaerolinea sp.; assembly: GCA_964409185.1. Taxonomy (GTDB): domain Bacteria; phylum Chloroflexota; class Anaerolineae; order Anaerolineales; family Villigracilaceae; genus Defluviilinea. The sequence goes on from CAYPCK010000043.1 coordinate 4,675, forward strand.
TTCGGTGATAAACCGTTCCGGGCTCGACCAAATCCCATTCACGAATTCGCTGTGCCAGATACCGCCGATGACTCGTTCCTCGCCGTTCTCCACCACTTGAATACGCTGGATGAAAAGAGCGTGAGGAATATTCCCTCCATCAAGCGCAACCGTGTTTTCACCGCTCCGTCCCTGGTGCCTGTTGAACGGAATGAACGGAGGCGTCCAGGTATCGCCGTTATCATTCGAAACGCTGACCACCTGCATCGGACGTCCTACCTCGACAGGACCGTTCGGGAAAGGATTTCCACTATTATAGAAAATGACTACCTGAGTACCGGTATCCACCAAGGACGGGAAGGATGGACCAAAGGACCCGGCAATGTCGTCGGGTTTTTCATTCAAGGTGGTCGGCTGGCTCCAGAGTTGCTCGTTCAAATCATACCTCGCATAGTGGAGGGAAACATCGGAACCCAAATTGGTCACCACGTTCCACGCGGCATGGATCGTATTATTCTGACCGGGAAATATGCGCAAACTAAACGGAACATTTCGCGATTCGCGGGTAAGAAACAGGACCGCCGGATCTGACCACGTCACGCCGGAATCGGTGGAGTGAACCGAATATACCCCGGCGCCTGCGATATTCCCCGAGTAGATCACCACCAAGTTTCCATCCGCATCGCCCATAATCGCGGCATAGCTCGGCTCGATGGCTTGCGTTCCGATCACGGTCGGCGACGACCACCCTCTGGCGGAAGCCGCATCCTCGATTCTGGCTTGCGAATAATAAATATTTTTGTTGTTCCGGTCGCCGCTAAAAAACAGCAAGTGGAACACACCCTCCGAACTCAAAAATACTCCCTGAATGACGGCATCGCTTCCTACCGGCGACAATAAGATATCCACGGGGGTCGTCCAACCCTCTTCCAGACTCCATTTTCGATACACGACCACGTTTTGCAAACCGAAGCCAGTCCATTGGCTGGCAAACGCATGGACGTAACGATCGCGATCCGCAACCAAAAAAGGCGTGTATGTTTCATCGGCATAACCGGGCACGCGTTCGTTTGGCTTCCAGGGCGATTCCGTATCTGCCTGTACATTCGTAGCCGACGGCAAACCCAAAACAGCGGCGATCAAAAACGCCGTGACCGAAAAAACCAACCTGCCTGGTCTTGCTATTCCACGTATGTAACTCTTCATTGATGATCACCGTTTACGACGGAAAAAGACAACACCCAACAAGATGACTACCGCCACCAGAGCCAAACCAATACCGTTCCGGAGGGAGGTATCGGAAAATGCCGAGGGTTCCTCCGTAAACACAAACGAATGAGTTGGCGCAGGCTCATTAACCGGCTGGGGCGTTCCTTCTGGTGGGGTTTGTATCGCCGCCGCTCCAACCACGGCAACCTGGGAAAGACCGCTAAACGTGTTGGCGGCGGCGCGGTTGACCGCCCGCACCTCATACTTCGACTCGTTCTCCAGATTCGTGTACTCCAGCTGGACCAGCGCGCTTAGCTCGCCGCTCCCCGTCAGACCACCCGTCATCGAATAGCTCAACTTATCCCCTTGAATATTGATCACTTGCGTGAAGGTGGAGTTCCAACCGCTCCCATCCCACTCCCAATCCTCGATTACCAGATTGGTTTCCTTCAAAAAGACAGCGCTTTCTTTCTCGACGGTGCGCAGAAAATGCAAATCGCCATTCCTCTGCACCAGCGCGACAGGCGTTACATGGTCGGTGACACCCGCCATTTCGATCGGGGAAGACCACGTCAGGCCGCCATCGTTCGAGACTTGGTCGAAATTGGAAACAACATCGTTATAATTTTCCTGCCAGAAGCGATGGATCGTCTGATCGCCGTAGGCGATCATATCCAGCCAGGTAATCGGCTCTTCGCTCACCAGTTCCGCCTCGCTCCAGGTTGCGCCCCCGTCCTCGGAACGCACATAGTACAAGATATTCTCAGTTTGGGAATGGTTAGAATTCACAAAAAATACATGCAGGGACCCATCGCCGCTCACGCTGACTTTTGGTTTTTGTATGAGGTCCCATCCACCGGCAACACCATCGAAAACCTGCACTGGCGCCGACCAGGTATCCCCGCGGTCCGACGATTTCACCATGTAAATTCCACGCTCCTCGTTGAACGGAACCGCATATACGACAACGATCAAGCCAGACCCATCGACCAGAATGTCCGGCGCGCTATTAATCGTGGATGGCGAAGGCAAACTTTTTGGATCCGCCCAATCGGCAGGAAAACCCGCCCGACTGGCATCCACCAATGAATAAATCACAGAACCGGTGGATTCATTCACCCAAGTCACAAATAGATTGCCCTCCTGGCTGATCGCCATGGAAAGATCGAGCGGTTTGCCGTTCAACCCCCACAACAACCCGCGCGTAACAGCCCAGCGATCGCCATCCCAGCGGGCATATGAGAGAGAGTGACTAACACCGCCTGGCCCGGGCAAGGTGCTCTCAGACCAAACGGTATGCAAAGATTCATCGTCTGAAACTTGCGTCAGGGAACCTACTTGGGCTTTTGTCTCATCCAGCAAGGCAAAAGGGAAACTCCATGATTCGGTTGAACCGAACCATTGATCCAGCGGCTCGAGAGAACGCGCGGTCATCCAGATATCGCCCCCGTTTCCCAGATCGCAACCAACGAGGTACAGTTTGCCTTCAAACAGGGCGTCGTCCTCGCAACGAAACACAATGGGATCAAATGTTAGCGGATTGGAAAACGACGCAATCTCCCGCTGAAACTGCAAATTACCCCAACGACCATCCTGCCAAGCCATGATCGCCGGGTCATTCCCATCATAACGGATCAAGGTCATGAAAAAATTATCCTGCGCGATAATGAATTCAACACTGACCGGGCATTGCGACAGGGTATCCAACATCAACGTGGGGTCGGACCAGGTCACCCCGGCATCGGATGTCACCTGGCTATAGTACACACACTGGCTTGCGCCCGCTTCGCCCACCTGATAGAGCAGGACCGCGTTCTTTTTATTGACGCCCAGTTCAACGTTTAATGGGATGCCATACCCGCCCGTGTCTTCCGGACCTTTGAGTTGCGCCGCCTCGGTGAAATTCTCTCCGCCGTCCACGGAGGAGGAGATGAATATTCGCTTCAGACGGCGTACATCCCAGGCGACAAACACGGTTGGCTCATCCACATCGTCCGATGCCGACACGCGGACATGCGCATCATCGATCTTGATCGATTCCTGATTATCAACCAACACAGACTCAAAATATTTGGACGTGAACAAAGTGATTGGTTTCGACCACACTGCGCCATTCTGCGATCGCCGGTAATACACCCCAGCCTTTTCATCTTTTCGGATATAAGCGAGGTGAAACACGCCTCCCTCCGTGACATCAACACTGTAATTCAACACATCATCCCCCACCCGCTCCTTGCTCGCCCAAGAGGTGGGCACAGGCAGGGTTTCCGAATTCGCCCGCCCAAACATCAAATTCCCCTCCGGGCTGACCCAAAACAGGTTTATGGCTCCATCCGGGCTCGGAATGATCTTAAAGGGCTTGTCATCTTTTTCCGAAAAGGGAAACGATGCCGACCGGGGAGGCGTCCACGTAACCCCGCCGTCCGAGCTTCGCGAATAGCGGAACCCGCCGCCGAGGGGGTTCCAGATCGCGTGGATAATGCCATCCTGCCCGATCACGATCACGGGTTTATCGGACGAGCCGGAGTTCGAGATGTTGACCGGGTCGGACCAATCGCGGGAGGATTGCGCCCTGCCGGCGGGCACGCTTCCGAACAACTGCGCAACCAGCGTGAAGACGGCAAGAAATAGATACAGGGTATTTTTGGTTTTCATAATCATACGTTTCCAAATCATGTTTTGTTTATGGTGATACGAGGTCGGCAAATAATACCGACGCATTCATTGAAAATTCCGCATAGCCCTGCGCCCGCCACCACTCTGCATAAACAGAAAGTTCCCTGGGGGCTTCTGGCAGTGAACCCAACAGGGTTTTCGAGTTTTCCAGATCGCCCTGCCATGCGTAGCAATACCCGAGAGATTTCGAAACACCACGATGCGCGGGGTCCAGCGCATGGGCGGCAGAAAGATAACCGCAAGCCGAGGGAATATCCCTGCGGAGCAGGGCGATCAAGCCGAGGCGATGATTCGCCGTACGATTGGCGGGATCAGCCGAAACGGAGGAAAGAAGCGATGATTCTGCCTCCGGTAGTTTTTCCACGATTCGGGGACCAGCCCATTCATTCGTCGGAAAGCCGGCGAGTTCCACGCGAGCCATTTGCACCGCGCCGAGGTTTGAATACCAAATGGCGCGAAGGTTGTTCGCGTACATGACTCCGAGAATCAGGATGAGAACGGACATGGCGCTCATTACCATTATATCCGTCTGGTCCAATCGTTCTGGAAAGGGGTTAAACCCGCCTGCCCCAGTATATCGAACCGCCAAACCGGGCAGGAGCAAACCTGCCAGCACTCCCGCGTGATGATACAAATAGTCGTCCACCATCCCATGCACACATCCAACCAACAAAGCGACAAGCAGAAGACCTTCGAAGGATGAAAGGCGGAAGGTTTCCGTATTACTCGTATTTCGGGCAACCAACCAGATACTCGCCAGGTACAGGGTCAGGAAGGCGAGACCGCCAAAGATTCCCTGTTCAATGAACACATCAAGAAAAGTATTGTGCGCATTGGGCAGGTAATAGTTTGGTATCCCGAGTATATATTGGGAGTATAAACCCGGGAATGCGCCCAGCCCTCCGCCGGTGATCGGAAAATCCGCTACGAGTTTCAGGCTTCTCCAAAATAACTCTGCGCGGGATCCCGTGCCATATGAGTCATTGCCGCTGATCGCCCCGCCGATCGAAGCGGGTCCCGCATACAGCAACAAGACGACCGTTGCGAGGAAGCCCAAAACAATTAAGGGAAAGACCGCTTCGCTCCTCCATTTCGGCTTGAATCTTCCTGAGCGAACGATCCATCCCGTCAGCCAGATGCCAGCCGCGCACACGATCGCCATCCACACACCGCGCGAGGTGGCTAGAAAAACAACAAGAGCTTGCACCGCCAGCCCAGCCAAAACCCATGTACATACAGGTCGGTTCCGTTGCCAGAGGGCAAGGTAAATTCCGAACGGCGACATGACCGCCACCATGCCCGCCGCGTAGTTTGGGTGAATCTGCTCCCAGCCCGGGGAGGGGCGGACCTGCATCAACCATCTGCCGATCTCATTCGCAATATTTACTTTGCGAGGGTCGGCGATAAAATCGTGCGTCAGCAAAAAATAAAAGGCAACACCCACCCCTACGCAAAAAAATAGCGCGGATACCCAAACGAGATTCTCGTCCGGTTGGGCGCTCAACGCATAAT
>CAYPCK010000044.1:0-2767 GCA_964409185.1 uncultured Anaerolinea sp.
GATGACCGTGACCACATCCTGCGCGTTCATTGTGCCGAGCGAATTGAAGCCGGTGCCCGGTCCACTGCGGACGTTGATCTGCTGTTGGATGATTCCCGCGCCGCCCTCCGCCGCGCCTCCCGCCACAGGGACGGTTGCCCCGCCCGTAGTCGCGATGAACTCCGCCGCCACCCAGCCCCTCCCGCCCGCGCCTTGTGAAAACAGGATCTGCCACCAGTTTTCGCCGGGGTCCTTGCCCACGATCTGCACCGGCGAATTCGCCGGGATAACGCCCAGCACATCGCTCGCTGTGTTCGGCTCGGCGCGCACATTCACTTGCGTGGACGTCGTCCCGTCAACCGGAACAGCCGTACTCGCGGGAGGAAGCGGAAGCGCGGTCAACGTGGGCGGAGGCGTCGCCGAGGGGAACAACGTCACCGTGGCGATCACACTCATCGGCGTCGGCGCTTCCACCACATCCACTTGAAAACTGCATCCCGCGCAAAAAATCGCAAGCCAAAGTATGGAAATTGATTTTTTCGTCACGATTGAATTGTACTGCAGAACATTCTTTTACCGCGAAAGCTTGCGCTGCAACTGAAAGGAGTGTCGAAGTGACGCAAAGCCCGCGAAGAAAAAAATACGTTGCCCTTCGCGTTCTTTGCGGTTAAAGAAAAAAACCGCCTTGCGGCGGTTCTGTGTATGTGCGCCCCCGCGCAGACTCGAACTGCGCTCTTCGGCTCCGGAGGCCGACACTCTGTCCACTGAGCTACGGGGGCAATGTCGAAAATTTTATCACGAACTTGTAGGGGCACGATATATCGTGCCCCTACAACGGAATCACGCCTTCGCCACTGCCGCCAGCCTAGCCAATTCCGCGCGGTACCTCTCGATGATTTTCGTGTTGCCCGATTCCTCGCCGACGCGCGCGAGTTGCTCCTTTTTGTGCGCCATTTCGCCCAGCACTTGATAAAACCGTTTGGTTTGCCCGAAACTCCCCGAACTCAACGCGGAAAAATGCGCGCCGAACTGGAAGAACGAAACCGCCGTGTTGTATTGCCGCTGGCTGATCGAACCGTTCGACACTTCTTCGCGTAAATGTTTTTTCAATAGGTTGCGCTCGTGCGCGATCACCCAGATGATCACACCGATCATCACCGCGTATCCGAGGTAATCGGCGAGCAAGCCGAGGAAGAACGCGCTATCGCCGATCACCGCGCCCGCCAGGGTGCTGAACGAATTGTGGAACGAATGCAGTAACACCGCCGTCACATACCCCGCCGGCACAGCGATGATCTTCACCAGCATGTTTTTGCTCAACCGCGCCACCGCAAACCCGATGCCGGTGAACGCCGTGAAGAACGGATGCATCCACCCCACCAGCACCACGCGGATGACGACCAATAACCAGAAGCCCTCCCAGCCGCCTGCCTGAAACCCGTTGCGGTAGATGTACAACACATTCTCGATGGCGGCAAAACCCATCGCCGTGATCGCGCCGTACACAATGCCGTCCAGCACCGAGTCGAACTCCTTGCGAAACATCAGGAACACGACAAGAACCGCCAGACCTTTCAGCGCTTCCTCGATGATCGGCGCCACGATCGAGGTCGTGCCGAAATCGGCGGCGACCTCCGAGCCGGTCAACACGTAAATGCCGATACCGAACATTGTGTTCAGGATGTACGCGCCCCCGCCCGCGATCACCACGCCCCAGCCGAACGCCGCGCCGAGCAGGAGTTTCGGCTCCTTTTCGTAGCGGTCGAGCCAGTTCACGAATGCCGCGAAAACGAACATCGGCACAAAACCAAAAAAGAACGATCCGAGTAATGCCATGTCTCCTCCGATTATTTGTCATTGCGAGGGCGATGTCGTTTCGCCCGAAACACTCTCCGCAATGGATGATGCTCTAAAAATCAATCGCGTCCGCTCGATCCTCGTCTCCTCGAACGCAATGCCCAACACATCTAACACTTCTTCGGGTCTTCCGGTTGCGCCCTCGCGCGCGGCAAGTTTCATCACGATTGTATCACCCGCCAATGCCAACGCCTCGATCAACGGACGCAAATCGTATTGCTTTTCGCGCCGGACGCGCGTGATGGATGCCGATGACAAAACGGATTCGATTCTCCGCGTCAACTCGGGCGGGTCAACCGGCTCCTTCACCTCAACCTTGAACTCCGCCGAAACGACCTGTGTCTGCAACGCGGGCGCGCGCTCGTCTGCCAATTCGATATTCGACACCCGCATCCCGGGCGGAAGGGTATCGTTGAGTCGCTCGCGCAACCCCTCCAGCGGAATTTCCCGCTCGAGGCGCATGTCCAGCACCTCGCACGTGGACGAGAATCCCAACGGCAGGGCGGCCGCAAGACTCATCTTCGGCTGCGGGTGGAATCCCTGCGAATACGCCAGCGGAAGTTCGGCGCGGCGGGCGGCGCGTTCCCACAACTTGTGCAAATCAAGGTGACCCGTGAAGCGAAGCGGTCCTTGTTTTGAAAACGTGATTCGAATCCGCATCACTGCCCGGCGACCGAACTATTGACCTTCAACCAGCGTTTGATGTCGCGCATGTGTTCGTGGTAATGGTGAAACGTGTTGTCCGCGATGCGGTTGAGCAGGTTATGGCGTTTGAGCAGGTCGTCGTTCATTGATTCGAGCGAACTCACGATCAAGGCAAACGACTGGATTTCCTGCGCCACGATCTCCTCCAGCGGAACGTTCTTGAACCGTTCGTACACCCAGCCGTTGGCTTCGTCGTCGGTGAGCAGGGGGGAGCCGAAATCGGGGT
>CAYPCK010000044.1:2777-10047 GCA_964409185.1 uncultured Anaerolinea sp.
CTCTTGGAGGAGATCCAGGTCCGGGAGGTTCTAGTCAAGGAAGGCGTCCAGCGCGTTGTGCGTTTTGCAGGGAGTGTAGTGCTCGCCGTGCGCGATCTCGTTCATGCGATCCGCGATGGATTGCTCGTACGCCCACACATGCGCGAGGATATCCTTGATGGACCATGTCCCCGCCACGCCCTTCATCGTCATCCGCCGCGTGAAGCCGACGCGGTTGAGCAGTACCTCGAACTTGTCGCGTTCGCGCATCAAGCGCCGAAGGAACACTTCTTTGTGTTGTGCGTGCATCCTCAATCCCCAACCACGGATAACTGATTACTGCTTACTGGCGGCTGTTCACTGAGTACTGGTAACTGCTTACTGGCACTCGGCGACTTCACGTCCGGGCACTTCCACACATCACCTGGGTTTTCGCGGCGCATCTGCGCAAACGTCGGCAGGATGCCGCACGCGAAACAATCGAAGCGGCAGTCCACGCGGATCTGCCCTTCGAGCGACTGCCTGAAATCCTGAAACAAAAAGTTTTTGCGAACCGCGGCGGTAATGTGCTCCCACGGGAAGACTTCGTCGGCGCGGCGCTGGCGATGGGTGTAAAAGAGCGGGTCGAGACCGTGCTCTGCAAAGGCTTCCATCCACGCGCCGTATTTTTTCCCTTCCTTCCAGGCGTCGAACTTCGAGCCGTTCCTCCACGCGGAGTAAACCACCTCCGCCATTTTTCTGTCGCCGCGCGAGAGCCACGCTTCCAAAAATGAATCTTCCGCGTCGGTGAGGCTCAATTTGATGTTGCGGTCGCGCCCGAGTTCGCGGCGGAGCAACGCCTGCTTGGCGCGAATCTGTTCCGGCGTGTCGCATGAGACCCATTGGAACGGCGTCTGCGATTTCGGCACGAACGTGCTCACGCCCGCGTTGAGTTTTGCCTTCATGCCGATCACCTTGCGTCCCTCGGCGATCACGCGCTTGCACAGATCGGCAATCGCTTGCACATCTTCGAGAGTCTCGCTCGGGTGGCCGATCATGAAATACAGTTTGATGGTCGTCCAGCCGCGGCGATATATTTCACGAGTGGTGTTGATGACCTCTTCATCTGGCACGAACTTGTTGATGATGCGGCGCATCCGTTCGGTGGCGGCTTCGGGCGCGAGCGTGAACCCGCCGGAGCGTTTGTCTTTGAGTTTTTCCATCAGGTCAATCGAAACGGATTCGATCCGCAGCGACGGCAGTGAAATTTTGAGATGTGTGCCGCCGAATTTTTCGCCGACCTTCGTAACTAATTCAAGCACGTTTGTGTAATCGGAGGACGACAGCGACAGCAACGCGATCTCCTCGAAGCCGCTGGATTTAATGGCGGCATCCAGCGCTTCGATGATTTCGTCCACGGGTCGTTCGCGGACGGGACGGGTGATCATCCCCGCGTGACAGAACCGGCAACCGCGCGTGCACCCGCGCATGATCTCCACCGACACGCGGTTGTGGACGATATCAATATTCGGCACGATGAACTTCGTCGGCGGCGGAGGTAGTTTGGCGACCACGCGCTTGATGACGACGTTGGGAATGTCGCTGACCGTCGGTTCGATAGTCGCGACCGTTCCATCCTCGAGATAACTGGCTTCGTAAAATTGAGGGACGTAGACGCCGGGAAGTGCGGCTAATCGGCGCAATACATCCTCGCGATGGAAAGTGGAAAGTGGGTTTCTGCTTTCCACTTTCCACTTTTTCACAACCTCGATGATGTCGTGAATCGCTTCTTCCCCCTCGCCGATCACGAACGCGTCAATGAAGGCGTGCATGGGTTCGGGGTTCATTGTCGAATGTCCGCCGGCGATGACGATGGGGTGCGACTCGTCGCGATCCGCCGAACGGACGGGGATGCCGGAAAGGTCGAGGACGTTGAGTGTGTTGGTGTAGAGCGTTTCGTACGGGAGGGTAATGCCGATGAGGTCGAAGCAGGCTAACGGTCGTTTTGATTCGAGCGCGTACAGCGGAATCCCATGCTCGCGCATCAGGGCTTCCATATCCAGCCACGGAGAGTAGGCGCGTTCGGCAAGCGCGTCGTCGCGTTGATTGACTTGATCGTACAGAATTTTCAAGCCGACGTTCGAGACCCCGATATCGTAAATATCGGGGAAGACGAACGCGACTTTGGTCTGGACCGAATCCCAGTCTTTGACCGTGCTGTTCAGTTCGCCGCCGACGTAGCGGCCGGGCTTTTGCACTTTGAGCAGGATGCGATCCAGTTTGTTTTCGATTTGTTCCGGGGTATGCATGGCGAAAATTATATCAGAGCGGGATGGGTAATTTGGGGGAGGAGATTTTCGCGCAAAAAACAACCGAACTATCGAAATTGAAAAGCAAAAATCAAACCGCGTGGTGTACGTGCCAAGCGCGCCGGGCTAAGATTATTTTACCAATCGAAAAGGAGTGAAAGAAAATGAAGAAACTTTTATTTGCCCTGCTGGCGGTCGCGTTGACCGCATGCGCCGCGCCGGCGACTCCCGCCGCGCAGCCCGTGGCGCCGGAGCCCGTTGTCGTGACCGTGGTCGTGGAGCCGACCCAGGCGCCCGCGCAACCGGAGCCGATCGTGATAACCGTGGTGGTGCCGGCGTCACCTGTCGCAGAACAACCCACTGCCGTTCCACCGACACAGCCTCCCGCCGCCGCGTCGAACGATTCGGGCAACACCTCCATCGTCGTGGATGACCTGCTCGGCAAGGGCGTGTTCAATACCATCACGCTTTCGGGCAACGAATTTTCGCTGCGTTGTGTGACGCGCGAACTGACCATCACCGCCACGGCGTCGCTGGCAGACATCACCGAAGCGGAACTTTTCTACCGCATGGTGGATCAGCCCAAGGCGCTGTATTATTCTGAATGGCGCAGCGCGGGCAAGATGAAGGATGAAGGCAACGGCGTGTTCTCGTACCTGCTTACCGGTGAAACGGTTCACCCCGACTTGCGGTTGGATCTCGGTTGGTTTGAATTCCAACTCGTCGGCTTGAACAAAGGCGGCGGCGTGATTGACCGCACGCAGAAAATCGAGCAAATGATAACGTATCGGATTGATTGCCCGTAAAGGAGAACGTCCCGAAGGTCCCAAACCTTCCGGACGTTTTTTTCAAGTGTCGGTGGTTGAGTAGCCCGATGATTGAGTAGCGAGTGAAACGAGCGTATCGAAATCCGAGGGCGTATCGAAACCACCAGTTACAAGAGCACTCTCTGTTAGCGGTGGTTTCGATACGGCGCGAACAAGCATCGCCGCCTGCTCAACCACCGGTACATTCTTCATTCCCCGATAATCTTCACCAGCACGCGTTTCCTTCGCCTTCCGTCGAACTCGCCGTAAAAGATCTGTTCCCACGGACCGAAATCCAGTTGACCGCCCGTGATGGCAACAACCACCTCGCGCCCCATGATCTGGCGCTTGAGGTGTGAATCGGCATTGTCTTCGCCGGTGTCGTTGTGACGGTACTGGCTGACGGGTTCATGCGGCGCGAGTTTCTCCAACCATTGTTCGTAATCGTGATGCAGACCCGATTCATCGTCGTTGATGAAGACCGAGGCTGAAATGTGCATGGCGTTGACGAGAACCAAGCCTTCTTTAATTCCGCTTTCGCGGATGGCAATTTCCACATCGGGCGTGATGTTGACGAATCCGCGGCGGGAGGGGATGTTGAACCACAGTTCTTTACGGTGGGTTTTCATGCGGCGATTCTACCATCCGTGTTAAAATGCGCGAATGCCCTACAGCACCGTCCGCGGCGCGGAAATTTATTATCAGGAGCATGGTTCTTCGGAGGGCGCGCCCATCGTGCTCATCCACGGCTCGACGATAGACAGCCACACCGATTGGGATTCGGTCATCCCCGCGCTGGCGGAGCGTTACAAAGTGTTCGCGCCCGATTGTCGCGGACACGGGCACTCGAACAACCCGCGCATGAGTTATTCGTTCCGCGAACTGGCGGACGATGTCGCGGCGTTCATCCGCGCGATGGGGTACGAGCAGGCGCATATCATCGGTCACAGTAACGGCGGAAACGTCGCGCTGGTGACGGCAGTTGAACATCCCGAAGTGACGCGGACGTGCGTCGCGCAGGCGGCAAATGCGTACGTGACAAAATTTCTCATCGAGCGCGAGCCAATCATTTTTGATCCCGATCGAGTCGAACGCGAAGCCCCCGATTGGATGAATGAGATGATCCGCTTGCATGGCGAAGCGAACGGCGCGGAATATTGGCGAGACTTGTTGCAAATGACGGTGAAAGAAATCATCAGCGAGCCGAATTACACGCCGGACGATTTAGCAAACGTGACTGCGCCCATGCTGGTGATCATGGGCGCGGACGATACCGTGAATGCCCCCGACAAACATGCGCAATATATTGCCGAGCATGTGCCGAATGCCGAGTTATGGATTCCCGAACGGACGGGACACAACGTCCATAAGGAAAGGCAAGGGGAATGGATTAAGAGAGTGTTGGAGTTTTTGAAAACCGCGGGTTGAATTTGCGCCCAAGCAAGAATCAAGCAGTTATTCTCTTTTCTCGACGACCACAGTCGCTTCGCCCAGCAACGCGGCAATGGCGCCGATGGCGGCAAGTTGCGGGGCGATCAACGCGCCGACCACGCCGAACGTGAGCGGGATCTCAAACACGACCCTGCCGTCCTTGTCTTTGATGATCACACGGCGAATGTTCCCCTCTTGAATCAAGTTCTTGATCTTGCGAAGCAGTTCTTCGCCGTCCACGCGGAATTCCTCGGTGCGAAATTTTTCTTCGGGCATGTCAACTCCTATTCAAACCACTTTTCGTCGAGCGGCGCCCACTCGTCGCTCTGGTCGGCGCGTTCCGCCCAGTTTTCTTTTCCGCTCCACGATTCGATTTTGATCGCGTAGATGGATGTGGCGCGCAACTCTTTATCGGTGATCTCGCGGTATTCTTTGCCAGCCGTCATAGCGGGGAAATATTTTCCGATCAAGCCATACAGTAATTGACGCGCTTCCGTGGGATCGTCCACCAGCCGCGCCGTGCCGAAGACGACCACACTGCGGAATTGAAGCGAGAACTCGAGCGCGACGTTCGACGGCAGGAACTTCCCCAACTCGCTCGCTTCAAGACTCACTTTCGGGTTGGCTTCCACATTCGAGCGGACTCGCCCCGCGACGTTGGAGTGAAAGACGATCTGGTGCTCCGCTTCGTCGTACCAGAAGGTGGTCGGGTTGACGAAGGGCTGTCCGTCAACGGAGGTGGCGATGTGACCGACCTTGGCTTCATGCAGAAACGCGCGAATCCAGTCGTCGTCGCGGGTGAGATGCGGGCGGCGCTGGAACGCGGCGGGTGGCTGGGAAATGTAATCGCGCGGCATATTAATTCAACGCCCGCTTGTAAATCGCAACTTGCAGAAAGACCACAATAATTCCACAGGCGGCGGAGATCAGCCAGTTGACCAGGCTGTTCAAGCCCAGCGCATATTGCGCGAAGTGGACGGACGCGGTGAAGGTCACGCCGCTGAGGATGGCGGCTTCACGCGCCTGATAAAAAGAGATACTCGACTTTTTGTATTTAGGCGGGAGAGTTGCGGATGTCCAGCGGAATGCTTTTGAAATTTCCTTGTTCTGTGCGATCATGAAATCCTTGAGCTGGTTCATCGCCAGCATGGACTCGTACCACGCCGCGCGGAGTTTCGCGAGTTGCACGACGGTGCTTGTGCCCATGAGGGTTAGCAAGGCGAAGATGCCGCTGAAGGTGAACTTGATGCCTTCGGTGAAAAATTGCGGATCGAAGAACTGCGTGCCGAAGATGGCGGCGATCAATGACCCGACTGCGATCAAATAGAATGAGGATACTCGCGCCCGGTCCTCGTTTGCCTGCGCGGCGGTTTGCGCGATGTATTCGTATTCCTCGGTGAGAAATTCATCCGTGTTGATGGGTTGGGGTTTTGATTTTGGCATGGCGCGATTATAACCCCGGCGCGAGAGTGCGTCGCGCTCAGTGATGGTGCGTCGCACTTTTAGCGCGGGTTTGCTCCATCCTTCGTTTGGCGGGCGCGCTCATCGCCAAATACCCAAATGCCAGCGCGATTCCCAATAGCAAACATCCAGTCCACAATGCATCGCTTCCCCAATGCTCATACACCCATCCGCCCGCGAGCGGACCGATGAAGGCGGCGAGTCCCCACGCGGAGCCGAAGATGCCTTGATAGACGCCGCGCAATTCAACGGGTGAGAGGTCGGCGATGATGGCAGGCGCGACGGAGGTTGCGGCGATCTCTCCCAAAGTCCAGATGACGACGCTGATGATGAACAAGGTCAGGGTGTCGGCGAGGGCGGTGAATCCGTACCCGAGCCCGAGGAATATCGCCGCGATAGCCATCGTCCGAAAGCGATGCCATTTGGTCGCCATGTTGCTGATGGGAATCGTCACGAGGATGATCAGGAATCCGTTGACGGCAATTGCCGCGCCGTATTTTTCAGGACCGAGTCCGTGCGCGCCCATGTCGAGCGGCAGGGTGACGTATCCCTGCATGTAGACGATGCCGATGAACAGGGCAAGAAAGGAGAATATCAACAGGATGGGTTCGCGCTTGAGTTGCTTTATCCGCTCGTTGAAGGAGACATGTGCGGCGTGATGCGCTTCGGCGGGACGCGTCTCACGAATGCCGAACAGCACGATCAAGCCGAAGACGAGGGTGGTCAACGCGTCGGCGGCGAAAAGGATGAGGTAGTTGTAGCGGGCTAACAGTCCCGCGAGAAGCGGAGCGATCGCCGCGCCGAGATTGATCGCCCAGTAGTTGTATCCGTAGGCGCGCGTCCGCGATTCGGGCGGGACCAAATCCGCAATTGCCGCGCCGACAGCGGGACGGTAGAGGTCGGTGAAAAATCCAACGATGAAGGTGAAGAGAGCAATGAGGTTGATGTTTTTTGCAAGTCCCAACGAAATCATGAAGACCGGCGTGACGAAGAAACTGAGGAGCATGACCGGGCGGCGACCGAGACGGTCGGTGAGTTCGCCGCCGCCGAATTGCGAGAGGAACGAGCCTGCGCCGAACAACGACACCATCAGCGCGGCTTGGCTGACCGAGATGCTGCGTTGATTCGTGAGGTAGAGCGTGAGGAAGGGGATGACGAAACCGCCGAGACGGTTGATGAGCGTGCCGCTCCACAACAGCCAGTAGGTCGGAGGCAGTCCTTCGGTGAGTGAGGCGAGCCAGTTCTGATTGGGAGTTGTAGGTTTTTGTTCTACCCTCAAAATTATAACAGATGTTCTAAGAATCA